>JADZFP010000508.1 GCA_020849825.1 Saprospiraceae bacterium | reverse complement strand
ATCAATTTCATTTAATGAAATCAAATTGATCCTGATCGGCAATACCAAAGCCGGAAAAAGCAACCTCGCCGATTTTTTAGTACAGGGACGTACTTACTCTTTTAGCGAGGAACACAAAAGCTCACATGGGATTCATGTCTGGTGCTGGGATATTACCACGGCTGACCGTCTGCACTACTGCATAGAGCCATTGGATCGCCTTACTGTCAATATCTGGGATTTTGGCGGACAGGATTTTTATCATGGCACCCATGAGCTATTTTTTCGGCACGGGGCGGTTTATGTACTGGTTTGGGTTGCGGATAAATCGAAAGAGGCCGAGCAGCCTGGATTCTCCATTTTATTGCCCGAAGACTACTGGCTTGACGACATCAGGCACTGTGCACCCGATAGTCCATTGTTTGTCGTACAAAACAAAACGGAACGCGACGGGTCAAAAAGCTTACCGGGAGAGTGGGAGGAGCAATTTGAGATTGACAGAGACAAACAATTTTGGCTGAGTATACGTGAGGCGGTTTTAAACAAACAATCAAAATATTCCGACCGCTGGGATGTTTTTACCACAGAATTGTTGCGTGAACTTTGCACCATTCCCTTACGTGAAGAGGTACGTATCAACAAGGATTGGCTACGGTTGCGCGATTTCATCCGCGAATTGCAGACAGGTCAAGCGCTTTCCAGAGAGAATCCTTTCAGTATTATCTCTTCGGATAAACCTTATATAGACAGATCAACTTTTGAACGGTTTTGTCATCAGGTAGCGCCCGATTTTAGCCAGTTTTCAGAGGCATTTCTGAAATTGTTTGATCGCCGTGGAGCGCTCATTTATTTTGCCGGCCACCCGCGCCTTGGAAACTGGGTTTTCTTACATCCGCAGTGGGTAACCAATAAAATGTATGACTTGCTGGATATGGACCTTGTGAACAAGCAGAAGGATGCCGGAATCTTCGACCGTCAATATGCCAAAGACAAACTCGGTGAGGATACAGACATTCTGCTTGATCTGATGCTGGAGTTCAACGTAATTTATCCAGATACCAAGCGCAACAACACCTTTGTGGCTGTACAGTACTTGCCCCTGCTAAATCCGGAGGATGACCTCGATGATGCATACACGGCTCATCAGAAAGAGCCCAGTCTTGAGTTGAGTTTGCCTTTGTTCCACCAACAGAGACTTCTTCGGGGCATGATAGCTCGCCTGGGTGCCGATCCTTCACTGGAAAAAAGATTGCTTCGCCGTAACTGTATCCTGTTGAAAACCTCTAACAATACTTTTCTCAGGGTTCAGGGGCGCGAGGAAGATGGTCGCGGCTACCTGTCTTTTTATACCGACAAACCCCAAAAGATGACTTGGGTGCTGCAGTTGTGGCTCGAAGGGTTAATGTGGTATTTTTCACAGTTCAAGGCCCATAATCTGCGCCCTAAAATACAAAAAGGGGAAATGATTCAAGATAGCCATATCCGCTATTTGGATCGGATTAAAGACGTATTCAGCAACAAGGAAAAGGTAGTTGAGTTTTATCGCAACGTTTTTGAGCAGAAACCGCCATATGAAATGGAAGATGTATACTGGTCTCCTGCCCGTTGGCCCAAAGAGATCTATGTAGCAACGATTTGGGGGTTGATGTTTGAAGAAAACGATGCGCACTTTACACGGGTAGCCAGCGAGGCCAATCTTAATCGTGCGGAAAGCGAACTCAGACTATACCACCATTACTGCGCTCAGTTACATTTACGAACAAATAATGCATCTTGGGTTCGTTTTTCTGCTTTACTGGATTACGCCAAACGTCAGGAATCTGCCTATTTGCCCACGGTCGATGGGGTTGGGACAACGGAGGCGCACCCTTTTTATCCATTTCTTGAATCATTAGGTTATATTATGAAAGATCAATCGAAACGCATTTTTATCTCTTATTCTCACAAAGACGAGGATCCCTATAAAAATGAATTGGTCAATTGGTTTGATTCTATTTCAGGTTGGGGCAAAACCAATTTTGAATATTGGGATGATCGCCAGATTGATGCCGGGGCAAACTGGAAATCTGAAATTCTTGAAACATTGAATACGTCCGATATCATTGTTTGCCTGGTAAGCGCCGATTTTCTCGCATCCAAATTCATCCGGACTGAAGAAATTCCTCTTGCGCTGAAACGCAGGGAAGAGGAAGGCGCAGTTGTTATTCCGGTGGTCATTCGACCGTGTTTTTGGTTGGACACTCCCTTGGGGCAATTACAGGCTGCTAACCTAGACGCCAAACCGCTTGAAGAATACCCGAGTTCTGATAAATTCTGGATGGAAGTGGTCGATCGAATCAAGAAGCATCTGGAGAAATGATGTCGTTATCTGCACTCACAACCTTACCACCTTCCGCACCACCCACTGTCCATCCCCGCATTCCATCCGCACGACATAAAGTCCTGCCGGCAAATCTCCCATCTCCACACTCGTCTGCGGGGCGCCGCCGGCCTGGTGTCGGCGCGCCATTCGGCCGTCGGCGTAACGGATTTCCACGCGCTGGAGCAACCCGGGCGCATCGCAGCGGATCAGCAATTGGTCCGACACCGGGTTGGGGGAAAGGGTGATCTGGACGCCCGTCGTGAGCATTGGTCCGGTCGTCTCCGAAGGCGTCGGCGCGCAATCGGGTATGTTGTCGAGCAGGGCCTGGTATTTCGGCGCGGTGGAGAACCAGGGCGCCGGCTGGTCGATATCGCTGACGCTGCCCCAGGACCCGTAGATGCTTTCCTGGCGCCCCGCCAGCGAGAAGTGCATGGCCAGTCGGGAGCCCCATCGGCGGGTGGTGTCGATCACTTCGTCGTACAGGGCATACATTTCCGGGGTGTACTGGGCGGCGTACATGGCGTTGATGTAGGGCGGCACGGTAAAATTGGTGAAATGCTGGCCGCCTTCGTAGTTGATCACCTCCTTGCCGAAAAGGTGTACCTGGTTGTAGTCGTTTTTAAACAAGTGTTTGCCGGCGTGCCAGGCATTGCGGGCGTTGGTCACTACGTCTTGCGCCGAGGAGGCCGCGGTGAGCGGCGGGTTGCCGGAATTGCCGTGGTCGAGGCCGAAATAGAAGGTGGGCGAGCCGTAGTCCCAGTCGTCGGGATCGAGTTGCGAGAGAATTTGTTCGTTCAGGAAATTGTAGGTGGCTTGCATGCCCAGCACGCGTTTTACCCGGTGTTTGTCGGCGCCCCAGATCTCGTGCCAGATACGAAAACTGCGTTTGGCTTTTTCGGCGTAGGCGCGGCCGTAGTTGAGGTTGTTGGGGCGGTTCTGGTCGTTGTAATGGGCTTGTGCGAAAATCCAGTTCCACACTTCGTTGCTGTATTCGAGATAAACGGTGATACCCGTGTCGAGGCCGTTTTTGAACAGGGCGGCCATTTGGGCCACGTATTCCTCGTCGGCGGCATGGGGCACGCAGATCCAGATGTCCTTTTGGGTTTGGTTGGCGAGTTCGATCATGACTTCGTAGGGTACGCCGGCCGGGGTGCCGTAGGTGAAATAGCCGGTGTCGGCGCGGTCGTCCCAATGCACGAGCGGGTTGCCGTTGGTGGCGCCCCAGTCCATAAAGCGCAGGGCTGCAAACGGTTCAATTTTATCCAAAAAACCTTGATAAAACGGCTCGGCGTCGAGGTCGGCGTTTTCATCGGCGAGGCGCAGCAGTCGGAAATTGCGCAGCGGATTGGCGGCTTCCGAGCTGGCGATATCGACCCACATGTTGCCGCCCGTGGTGACGGCAAACTGGATACGCCCCGGTGTCTGGCTTTGTATACTGGCCCCCGCGGGGATGCTCAGGACGCCGTTGCCCTCGTACAGAAACACGTACTGCTGCCCCGGTTGCAGGTTGGCATCTTCACTGGAAATAATGTAGCGGAGCACGGTATTGCTGCCGGCAGAAGTGTTTTGCGGCAAATGGGTAGGGTAGCCGTTTTCATCAAAACTCATTTCATCGAGCACCGGAATATACCAGCAGAAACAATCGGGCGTGTAGGGAATGGGTTCCGGCCGCACGTGTTTCATCAGGTTTTTCATCGGGCGCTCAACGACCCAGTCGGCAAATCCCGACATATTGGTGCCGATGTGCAGATCGCAAAGGCCGGGCTCCCAGCCGTCGCAGCTGGCGCTGTCGGTGCGGCTAAACAATTGAAAGGTATCGCGGCACTGGCCGCCGACGGCCATAAAGGTGTAGATACCCGGCGCCAGGTTGTGGTATTCGTTGCTGTTGCTGAGGGGCATGGTTTGGCCGGCGGGGTTGGTCAGGCTGTACGAACTGGCCAGGCTGGAATTGATGCGTATCCGGCCGTTGTTTTGGCCGCAATCGGCCATGTTGAGTACGGAAAACGCGCTTTGACAGGGGTATGTGCCGTTGGCATTGGTCACCGTAACGGTTTTAAAAGTCGTGTGTTGCAGCCCCAGCGGATCGGTGACGGTGAGCGACACGGTGATCTGGCCCAGGTCGTGGGAGGTATGGCTGGCCGCGGCGCTTTGCTCGGCCGGCGAGGCGTCGCCGAAGTTCCATTCGTACGTCAGGGCGCCGCCTTCGGGGTCGTAGGAGGAGGCGCCGTCGAGCAGCACCTGCAGGGGCGCGCTGCCGCTTGCCGGCGTGAGGGTAATAGCAGCCACGGGCGGCAGGTTGAGGGGGACGGTATTGTCGGGCGCGGCGCAGGCGTAGCGTTCGGCCAGCCGGATTTCGTCGACGGCGCCGTTGCCGGGCGTATTGCCGAGATAAACGCCCGCGCTGCGGATCGCGTTTTCAGCCCCGGTGTTTTGCGCAAGGGAGGGGGAGAGCGGAACGTCGTTGCCCAGCCCGGCAGGGTTGAGGTACAGGGCGACGGCGGTATTGCCCGGATTGAAAATGATGCGCAATACGGCAAATGCTGTTGTGCCGGGCACAATTGGTACATCGGTGGGGTAGTAGTTGTTGTTGAGCCGGAGCGTCCAGCGGCGTTGGCCGCCGACGTTGGAATTGGCGCTGCCGAAATAGCCAACGGCGATGTGTTGCTGGGCGCAACCGGTGCACCAGGGTATACTGCCGTCGTTGTGCAGGTCGAACCAGACTTCGTCGTTGTTATTCTGTAGTTTTTGCAGCAGTACGCTGGCCCAGAGCGTATCGCCGTTTGCGGCGGTGCCGATGCCGTTCTGACCGGTTTGTACGTAGGCGGCAAAAGGGCCGCTGTCGCTTGTCGAGAGGCGCCGGCCCGCGGTGAGGTAGGCTTGTCCGCCGGTGGCGTAACGGCCCTGACCAAGCAAGGCGCCGTAGGTGAGCGAGCCGGGCCCTGCGTTGGTTTGATAGCCGGGCAGGGTTTCGTCGTTGACCTGAACGTTCCACACGCCGTTCCAGCCGCCGCCGCCGCTTTGGTTGTTGAGAGGGGTGTTGGCGGGGTAGTCGAAACCGTCGTAGGCCAGGTAAGTGCAGGGTTGCGCCTGGAAGAGTCGGGGGAGCAGGAAAAGCAGGGGGAAGAGGATTTTGTACATAGGTCAAATGAGCCGAAGCGGGATGAAATAATGGTAAAAAAGCGTGCCTGGCAACATTCCGGCCGCCGATTAAGAAGTAAATTGGAGCGCGAAATTAAAACTGCCTTATGATGAAAAACCTTTTCCAGTCATTTCTTCTGTTGGCTGCCTTACCGCTGAGCGCACAATCCGGCTGGGTGCGGCATTTCGCCGTCGCCGACTCTCTGATCAGCGTGCAACCCCTGCCCGACGGCGGCTATGCCATGTTGCTGAACAATGCACAGCAGGTTTATCAAATCCGTACCGATTCGCTGGGTTGGCCGCTGGATACCGTTTTCCTCGGCCCGATACCTGCCGATATCGTGCCGGCCGCCAATGGCGGCTTTTTGACTTGCCGGGTTCAAAATACCCATTTGAAGCTGCAAAAACTCGACGGTACCGGGGCCATGCTCTGGGAACAACTGCTGACCGACACCTTCCCACAGCGTACCCCTGTGCTGACGCCGCTGCCCGACGGCGGGTGTTATGTCGTCAGTACAAACGGGCCGACGACTCCGCCGAGCTACCGCCAAACCCTCGTCCAGCGCCTCGACGCAGCCGGCAATCGGCTCTGGCTGTTGCATACCGATTCCATTTTCGGGTGGGGATTCAACGGCTATCGAAACATCGCCGACGCCGCGGTGATGCCCGACGGCAGCTGTGTGGTGGCGAGCGCCGACAGCTGGGAAGGCGCGCATGGCGCGGGGCATTTACTGCGCGTCAGCCCCGAAGGCGTAAAAATGTATAGCCGGGATTTTGCCCCTGACTGGACTTATGCCACTTCCGGAGAAACCCGCATGGTGCGCCCGACGGTCGACAGCCTGGTGTTCGTCTCCGGCCTGAAACGGGCTACCGGCGGTCCGGCGCACCCCGCAATTTCCACTACCGGTTTTAGCAGCGCCGTGGATGAAAACGGGAAGCTGGTGTCGGGCGCCGATTTTCCACCTACGAATTTTCAAATGGGCGCCGTCTACGGCCCTACACCCGTGGCGGCAGCGCCGCTTGCTGCCGGCGACATGCTGGTGCTCGGGCAGATCAATACCGACGCCTTTCTCTGGCGGGTGAGTTATGACCTGAACGAGGTGGCCTGGCAGCAACCGCTGAACGTCAATGCCTCCTTGCAGGCCGGGCGGATCAAACGGCCCAACCGGATCATTCATGCCACGGCCGATCAGGGCGCCGTGTTCGGCTGGGCGGCTTACAACGGCATTTATTTGCAAAAAATCGGTCTTTGGGGCAATGATTCAACCGCAACTTATTACCCCGTAAAGGTCAGTGCCCGGCGGGATACGGATCAGGATTGCCAGTCGGAGGGACCATTCGAAACGCTGCCCTTCGCCCGGGTGCGTTTTACTCCGCTGGATACCAGCGGCTTGTCGTGGACCGGCCGCGCCGATGCGAACGGCGAGATGTTCTGCTACCTCCCGTCCGGCTACTGGCGGATCGAGCAGGCCGACAGCGTAGCCTCTTTTTTCGGCCGGAATTGCCAGGTCGATACGGTGCTCCATGTGACGGATTCTCTGCCGCTTGCCACGGCCAATTTTTCTGTTTTGCGCTATACCGCCCGCCTTTCGGGACAAATCTGGCGGGACGACAACGGCAACTGCACGACCGACGAACCGAATTTCGGTTTTTACGCCAATGCCCGCCGGGTTCGGATCATGCGCGCCGGGCAGTTTGTTGAAGTGGAAGCCGACGACAACGGGTTTTATCAAACCAGCCTGGACACCGGTTGGTACCGACTGCAGGTGTACAACTACCGGGCGGGGCCCTTGCGGGGCTACTATTGTTCGATCGACTCGGTTTATCTGCCCGGTTATCAGTCGGCCGACACGCTGAATCTCTTGTGGTCGCAGTTTCAAAACGCCCGTTTGAAGATCAAAGCCCTGCGCGACGGAAACTACGACTGCCAGCCAGGCTCCGGCGACTTCAACTGGCCGGGTTTCGACCTTCGGGTGGCCGACCCGGATTTGCCCAACCAGTGGCAGGGCGCCGAAGCGGGTTCTTCCGGCTGGGCCGAGGTGGAGCTGTTGGGGCCTGGCAAATTGTGGGTCGATACCTGGAATAATTTCCCCGACAGCCTCTTGTGCGGTACTGTGGCGCCCCACGAAATAGTGGTGGCCGGGGCCGACGATCAGATCGTAAACGATACGTTCTTAGCCCGTTATCCGCGCTGGGGCGATACGTTGTACGTGTGCGCCGGCGCCGTGTTGTGGGGCGTACCCGTGTGGGATACGACCGTGATCGTGCAGCCGGCGGTCTTTTTGAATGAATTTCAGACCCCGTTTAACCATCATGTTTTTCCCTGGCCGGTGTATTACACTGAACTGTATGAACCGCTTCCGCCGGGCCAGACGGATACGCTGTCGATTCAATACCTGACCACGGTACACGGCTGCGACAGTGTGATCGCCATTCATTATACCACGCTGTCGTATGAGCCCCGCTTTGCGGATTTGATCCGAATGACGCCCAATCCGGCGCACAGCCGGGTTGAGCTGGAATGGCCTGCAGGAAAGGTGGCGGCCTTGATCCTGACCGATGTGCAGGGGCGGATCGTGTTGCGGGAAGAGGGGCTGGATGAGCGTACGTTTGTTCGGATCGATGTTGCTGTGTGGCCGGCGGGCGTATACGGCTGCCTGGCCAGGCTGACCGACGGGCGGGCGGTTTTCTCTCCACTGGTTGTGCGGCGTTAGCGCATGTTGTGATTTCAATGCCGACTCTTGGGATATCTTTGCCGCCACAACCTTGCAAACCATGCGCAGCAGCACCAAAATATTCAACGACCCGGTGTACGGCTTTGTCTCCGTACCGCACGGTCTTTTGCTCGACCTGATCGACCACCCCTGGTTTCAGCGCCTGCGCCGCATCCGCCAGCTGGGACTGACGCACTACGTCTACCCCGGCGCTTTGCACACCCGCCTGCACCACGCTATGGGCGCCCTGCACCTGATGCGCGAAGCGATTGAGGTGTTGTGCGCCAAGGGTGTCGACATCACGCCGGAGGAAGCCGAAGCGGTGAGCGCCGCTATTTTGTTGCACGATATCGGGCACGGCCCTTTTTCTCATGCCCTCGAACATACCCTGATCGATCTGCATCACGAGGATATTTCCCTGATGTTCATGGAGGCGCTCAACCGGGAATTCGGCGGACGACTCGACCTGGCAATCGCTATTTTTACCGACCGTTATCCCAAAAAATTCCTGCACCAGCTCGTCTCCGGTCAGCTCGACATGGACCGCATGGACTACCTCAACCGCGACAGCTTTTTTGCAGGCGTGAGCGAGGGCGTGATCGGGTACGACCGCATCATCAAAATGCTGGCCGTACACGACGGCGAACTGGTGGTGGAGGAAAAAGGCATTTACAGCGTGGAGAAATTCCTCATTGCCCGCCGACTGATGTATTGGCAGGTGTACCTGCACAAAACCGGCGTGGCGGCCGAACAAATGCTCATCCGCGCCTTGCGCCGCGCACGCGAACTGGCGCTCGGGGGCGTACGTTTTGCCGACATACCGCCTGCGCTGGGCTGGTTTTTGTACCGCGATGCCGAAGAAAAAACGCCGCCCGACGAATTGCTGACCCGTTTTTCCCGGCTCGACGATACCGATTTTGCCGCCGCCCTGAAAGTGTGGGCCGAAGCCGACGATTTTGTCCTCGCGCTGCTCTCCCAAGGCTTGCTCGACCGGCGACTTTTTCGCCTCGAATGGCACAATACCCCCGTTTCGGACGCGTATGCCGACGCCATTCGCCAGAACGTGGCCCGGCTTTACCCCGACGCCCCGGTCGAATACCTCGTGTATGAAGGCAAGGAAAGCAACCGCGCTTACGACGACGCCCGGGAAGCCATCAAAATCCGTTTCAACAACGGACGCGTCCGCCCCATCACCGAATGCTCCGATGTACCCGTTTACACCCAGTGGGTGACGAAATACTTTATTTGTTATCCGAAAAATGCCCGATGAGATCGTATTGATTTGTCCGACCCTTTGGGGCTCCACCCCCAACCCCTCCCCCCATGGGGAGGGAAGCCGATACGGAGTTGATATCGCCCCAGTCAAATATGTTATGCCATTTGACTTGATATCTACTCCCCTCCCCATGGGGGGAGGGGTTGGGGGTGGGGCCTAACAAGCCGAACAAACCAATTGGAATTGGCTCAATCAGTTTAACCGACCCTTTGTATGAAAGTTTTCCTCCCAATCCTCCTCTTCTTCTGTGCTGCCGGATTGCTTGCCCAGCCCGGCGATGCCCCCCCGAATGCCCAGCCGGGCAAGTGTTACGCCAAGTGTTTCATCCCCGACCGCTACGAAACGGTCAATCAGCAGCTGGAAATCCAGAAAGGCAACCTGATGGCCATCCCGCAGCCCCCCGAATTCGAGACGGTGACGGAAAACGTGGTCGTCAAAGCCGCTGCGCAAAAACTGACCCCCGTAGCGGCTGTTTTTGACACGGTAAAAGAAGAGGTGGTGGTAAAAGAGCCATCCAAACGCTACTACGCCACCGCCGCCGAATGGGACACCACGGGCGGTAAAGCCCGCATGAAGCCCGGCACCCAGCGCAACGTCACCATTACCGCCGAATACACGACCGTGCAGGAGCAGTTTGTCATCAAACCCGAGCATGTGCGTATCGTCGTCGATCCGCCGGTGTGGGAAACAGTGGAAGAAGAATACGAAATTGAACCCGCTTACACCAGGTACAAAATCCTCGAACCGCAATACCAGACGGTGACCGATCGCGCCGAAATTCGGCCCGCTTCCCTCAAATGGGTGCGCAAAAAGGCAGATGCCAATTGCCTGCAGGCCAATCCCGACGACTGCCTGGTGTGGTGCCTTGTCGAAATTCCGGCCGAGTATCAGACGTATACCCGCAAAGTGTACCTCGGGTGCCCCGATTCCGGTCAGCCCGGCAACGATTGCATCGTACCCATCGAGGTGCCGGCCAAAAAGGGCAAACGCAGCGTCCAGCGCCTGAAATCGCCCGCCAAAGCCCGCCAGGAAACCGTACCTGCCGAAACCCGCACGATCACCAAACGGGTGATCAAAACCCCCGCCGAAGAGCGCGAAAAACTGCCGGTCGAGTACAAGGTCGTCGCCGGCCAGGTGGTGGCTACCCCGGCGCCGGTCCGTATCGAAGAGGTGCCCGCAGAGACGATTACCGTGACCAAATACGTGCTGAAAAACCCCGCTACGCTGCGGGAAGAGGAAATCCCGGCAGAGATCAAAACCGTGGAAGTCAAACGCCTCAAGCCCGGCGTCACCCGCTTTGAAGAAACGCCTCCTCAATATATCCCGCTGACCAAGCAGGTGCTGGTGCGCCCCGGCGGTTTTACCGAGTGGCGCGAGGTGGTCTGCGACGAAAAAATCACGAATTACTCCGTCAAGCAAATTCAGGAAGCCCTGAAAAAAGCCGGTTACGACCCCGGCCCGGCCGACGGCAACATGGGTGGCCGCACCAAATCGGCGCTCATCCAGTTTCAGCAAGACAAGGGTTTGCCCGTAGGAAATATCGACTACGAAACCCTGAAAGCCCT
>JADZFP010000507.1 GCA_020849825.1 Saprospiraceae bacterium | reverse complement strand
TGACGCCGGCACAGGCGTACGGCCCGTGTATTGCCAGATCTCCGCGCCGCCGCCGCCTTGCAGATTGAGGGCCAGTATGGCGTGGCGGGCCTGCGGTTGGCCGCCCGTGTAAGGCAGCATCAGCCCGGCCACCGCGGCTTCTTCAAAAATCGGGACATCGAGCCCGAAGTGTGTGCGATACCATTTAAACGCGGCATGTACGTCCGAAACGCCGATCCCGATCTGTTGAATCCCCGAAATAAACATGAAACAAGTGCGTAAACAAAGTCATTGGATGGCGTAAAGGTAGCAAACAACAAGGTTTATGAGGTTGATAGGGTTTATGAGGGTTTATAGAAAAAGCCTTGCCGAAAACCTGTCGGCGCGAGGTTGACAAACACGGGAAGGCCGTTCTTTCAACAGCCTCCCCTACGTGCCAGCGTTTGTTCCGAACGCCAGGAAAAAACCTACCTTCTGATTGTTTTCTCATTACGCCCCGATTCTCGTCACCCAATTATGTTTTTTTTACATTTGCTGAGCTTGTTCTTTTGTAGAACAAATATCAATCAAGAAACTGACACTGCAAATTATTTGGTCAATTTTTTGATAAAAAATATTTCTGCCGAACTTTTTTAATCAATAACAATGCAAAACCTGGGTGAAAAAATAGGTCTGATCGTGCGGGCGCGAGGCTGGCATATGAAGGACTTTGCCGCTCATGTCGGCTACACAGCCGAACATTTTTCTCGTTTGGTAAAAAGCGAGCAACTCCCCGACAAGGCCCTGGTCCGGATTGCCAAGGGACTTGATATTTCTCCTGAAGAATTGATCAGTATGGAGATTTTATCAGGCGGCCCGCTACCCCGGCACCTCGCCGAACCGCATTCGCCATATTCGATCGGGAAAAAGCAACAAACCGACGGCGGCGAGTTTTCTGCCGAGCGCTTGCAAAACGAAATCAGCCGCCTTCAGGGGGAGGTCGATCGTCTGCTCGGGCTGCTGGAACAGGAGCAGTCCATCAGCTCGCGACTGACGGATACTTTGAAGAATTTATCTGAAAAATAAGCTCAAAGGGTCAAATCAGCCAGGTCGGCGCCGTCCTCCCCGTTGCGGATTTTGAACTTTTTTCGCTCAAAAAGTCTTCGCATGGCGCCATTGGTTTTAAGAAAACTGGCGGTGATCTTTTTATAGCCCTGCGCTCGCGCGATCTCCAGAATATAGTCGGTCAGCACGCTGCCGAGCCCGTGTCCGTGCCAGGCGTCGGCCACCAGAATGGCGTATTCCGCCGATTCGCGCCAGCCGTCGCCGACGATACGCACCACGCCGACAATCTCCGGTCCGCTTTCTTTTTCCGACACGGCCACGATGGCCATTTCACGGTCGTAGTCGATGTGCGTGAAACGCGACAACTGCTTTTCATCGAGCCCCGGGACGTACCCGAAAAAGCGGAAATACAGGCTTTGGCGCGACACGTTTTTGACCATTGCCGCTTCCAGCGGCGTGTCTTCGGGCCGGATAGGGCGCAGCACCAGTTCTTCACCCGATTTCAGGGTCACCCTGCGTATCCATTGCGTGGGGTAGGGCTGTATGGCCAGGTGGGCAAACGGCTCGGCGCCTGCGGCTGGTTCTGCGGTGAGCGTTCCCTGGCATTGCAGGGCGCTTCCGCCCGATTCGTGCAGCACAAATGCAGGAATACGCAGCGTTTCGATATCGGCGCAATCGGTGATGAGATAGGCGAAACGGCACAGCATGGTGTACAGCCACTCGCGGGCTTCTTCTTTTTCGGGCAAAAAACGCAGCAGCATGGCGTCTTCGACCATGTGTTTGGCGAGGGCCAGGTTGAGCGGCGGGAGGGCCGCGGCGTGATCGGGAAGGGCATTGCCCAGCTCGTCGCCGGCGCCCAGGCGCACAACCGACCCGAACAAGGGATCGCGGTCGGCGCCGATGGCCAGCAGGCGCCCTTTTTCCGCCGTTTTACCGGTCGGGATGCCGTAACACTGCAGCAATTGGGCGGCTTCTTTGGGCGCAATGTCGAGCCGACCTTGCTGCCGTATGGTGTTCAGGATATTTCTGGCTTCCGTGCGGCGGATGTCCGGAAACTCCACCGGAAGGTCGTGCGGGACCTCGTACAGCAGTTCGAGGTTTTCGCGGTAACGCGCCATGTACAAAAACGTCGTTACGCCCCTTTCGGGAAAAGGATACCAGGGCAACTTGTTCTGTTCCAGTATTTTACGGCCCTCCACCACGGAGCGCTGCCCCATCCAGGCGGCGTAGTTGGGTTTGAGGGCCACTTGCGAGGCTTCGTTGACCAGGGCGCGGGCGCTGGCCGCGGCGTCGGTGACGCTTTGAGGGGTCAGGATGGTCAGCACGCCGTCGACCTGCGGGTCGGAGAGACAGGCGCGCACCGCTTGCCGGAAATGCTCGGGCGTGGCGTCGCCCAGCAGATCGACCGGGTTGTGTTTTTGACCGGAAAGCGGGCGTACTTCCGACAGGATTTCGAGGGTTTTGGCCGAAAAACCTGCCAGCATGCCGCCTTGCCGGATCAGGGCGTCGGCAGCGAGGGTAGCCGGACCGCCCGCGTTCGAGACGATGGCCAGGCGTTTGCCGCCCGGCAGCGGCTGGGTGGCAAGGGCCTGGGCGGAGTCGAACAATTGCTGCACCGTACGCACCCGGATGATGCCGGCCCGCCGGAACGCGGCGTCGAACACCTCGTCGTTGTCGGCGCCGCCGCGCAGCACCACGATGGGTTTTGACCTTGCAAATGCACGTGCAGCGCTCAGAAAGGAACGGGCGCGCACCAGTTTTTCCATATAAATAAGGATGCAGGCCGTGCGGGAGTCGGCGCCGAAATAATCGATCAGTTCGGCATAACCCAAATCCGCCAAGCCGCCCACGGCCGCCACGTGGCTGAATCCCACGCGCTTTTCAGCCGCCCAGTCGAGAATGGCAGCCCCCAGAGCGCCGCTTTCGGTAATCAACGCCAGGCGGCCGGCCTCGGGCAGGGCGGGCGCCAGACTGGCATTCAGGCCGATAGCCGGTGTGAGTATACCCAGCGAATTGGGACCCATGAGGCGCAGTCCGTAGCGGCGGGCAGCCGCCTGTACGGCCGGTAAAAGTTTCTGGTTGCCCTTGGTTTCGGACGTAAAACCCGCCGACACCACGATCGCGGCTTTGATGCCGGCTTTCCCGCATTCCTTGACCAGATCGGGCAGGGTAGGCGCCGGGGTGGCAAAAACGACCAGATCGGGTTTTTGCGGCAGATCGGCCACGGAAGGCCAGCAGGTTTCGCCCTGTACGGTTTTGTATTTCGGATTGACGGGGTAAATGGCGCCGTTGTACCCGCCGTTGAGCAGGTTGCGCAGCACGGCATAGCCCACTTTTTCACGCTTGTCGGTCGCGCCAATCACGGCGACCGACTGGGCGAAAAAAAACTTGTCGAGGATTTGCTTCATCATAGGTTTCTAAAATTTCCAGTGTTTCTGGAGCAGTCCGGCGGCCGAATGCAGGTGCATTTCGTACGTTTCCCAGAGCCGGAGGCCGGAGCTCGTTTGCACTTCGGGAAAGGGCAATTCCGCCTGTCCGTTGACGCCGGCGAGAAAATTGTGCACACAACGGGGCAATTCTTCCACATTATAACCGCCTTCGAGCACGGCAAACAGTTTGCCGGGGAAGGTTTCGGCCAGTTGCCGGCCGATGTAATGGTAAAAATTGCCACTGGCCCGCAATTGCAACACCGGATCGTACTGATGGGCGTCGAAGCCGGCCGAAACGGCGACCACGTCGGGTTTGAACTGCTCGGCAATGGGCAGAAAATACTCGATCGCGTGCCGGAAAATATCGTCGCCGCTGCCCGAGGGCAGGGGGATGTTGATGGTGTAGCCCTTGCCTTTGTCGACGCCGATCTCGTGCGCGGCGCCGTTGCCGGGGTAGGCCGGGTATTGGTGCAGCGACCAGTACATAACCTGGTTGCTGTTGTAAAAAATATCCATGGTGCCATCGCCCAGATGGCCGTCGAAGTCGAGGATCAGCACTTTTTTGCCCTCGTTGACGGCTTTTTGTGCGGCAACAGCGACGTTGTTGAACAGGCAGAATCCGTGCCCCTCGCCGGCATAGGCATGGTGACCCGGCGGCCGCACCAGGGCGAAATCGCCGCGTTCCATCGCCAGTATGGTAGCGCCCACCGCCGCTGCCGCCGCTTCATAACTACCCCTGGACGTTTCCGTATCGCCATCGAGCGCCTGCCCGACGGCGCAGAATTCGCGCACTTCCTGAATATACCGCTTGCTGTGAACCAGTTCGAGGTATTCCGCGCCGTCGGGCAGTTCGGGCTCCGCTGCCAGTTCGCCAAACGCCAGCAACCGCGAACGATGCTCCGGATGGTCGGCGCTGGTGTGGTGATCGAGTACCTTCGGGTGGTAGAGTAAGTTCATGATGATAATGGGTTGATGAGGTTTATTGGGTTTATAAGGTTGATGAAAAG
>JADZFP010000506.1 GCA_020849825.1 Saprospiraceae bacterium | reverse complement strand
GGGCTCCTGTTGCACCAGCGCAGAACCGGTAAATTCCTCGATCACCCGGCCGTCGTGGGTCATGGTGAAAAAAGAGTCGTGTTTTTCGGCGGTTTTGCCTGTGAGCGGCTGAAACCAGTGGGCAAAG
This sequence comes from Saprospiraceae bacterium, assembly GCA_020849825.1. Lineage (GTDB taxonomy): Bacteria > Bacteroidota > Bacteroidia > Chitinophagales > Saprospiraceae > M3007. The sequence goes on along the minus strand of JADZFP010000506.1, from coordinate 9,297 downwards.
TGCGTGCAGCCTTTGTCCTGCGCCCATTCTTTCATGCCGGCAGCCACCGTGTCGGCTACCTCGCGGCTCAGCTTCTGTCCGCTCTGGGTGGCGGCTTTTACCATGAGGTAGGCATTCTCGGGCAGGTATTTTTTCATTGCCTCTTCGTGAAAGACGTTTTCACCGAAATACGACGCAATGGTTTCGCCATGCGACTCACCGAGATCGAGCGGAAGGGATTCCAGGCGGTTCTCGATGGTCTGGAGGGCTTGAAAACGAGTTGTGGACATAGTCTGTCTTGATTTGTTATAAAAGTTGGACGCGGAAGGTTCATTCAGCGAAAAAAGGCCCAATACGGGGTTTCATTTGCGAAAAATGATCAAAATTGTCTTTTCAAAAGATCTTTTTAACCACTTAAGCCTTATTTCGACGCAAAAGTAAGCCCAATTTCAGCGAAAAGATGTGCACCTTCCAGATTTTTTATTTTTTCACCAAAAGAAAAAGCCCCCCCAACGACTTTTCGTGGAGAGGCCATCCCAAAAACCAATTGTTAAAGACATCTATTTCTTTAAGCTTCGTGTCGGGAAGCTTTTTGTACGAGGTTGATGGTTGATAAGGGTTTATGCGACCGTTCCCCGGCGCGAGGTATAAGCATCTGTGGTGGCATACGATGCCCCTGTACGCCGGGCATACGCCGGCATAGGCATGGGGAACAATACGGATCAGGCGTGTTTTACTTGTAAATTTCCGTTGCTTCAGGAGCGGGTTTCGGCGCTTTGCGGTCGAGGGCAAAAGCCACGCTCAGTTCGTGCGAACCGGAGTTGTACTGCTGGAAATTGCCGAACGACACGTCGTAGGAGTAGTACAGCTGGGCGCCTTTGTACTTGGTGCCGATCAGGCAGGTCACCATCGAATTGCTCGATTGCGGACGGAAAGTGAGGCCGCCGATGAGCTTGTCGTCGAGGAAACGACCCTGCACGTTGAAGTCGATCTGGTAAGGCACGTCGCGCACGTTGCGCAGGGCCATCGAGGGGATAATCTTGAAGTTTTGGCTTTCCACGTTCAGAATATAGCCCATCTGGAAGATGTAGAACTGGAAGAGGCCGCCGTTGTTGTCGTTGTTGCTCCCGCCGCTGTTCGAGGTCGGGATTTCGTCGAGTCGGGCGCGGATCGTGTTGGGCAAAGAGAGGCCTGCGAAGAAGCGTTCGTCGTACATGACAAATGCGCCTACCGAGGCATCGAAGAAGCGCTGACCTTCGACGGCGCCTTCGAGCACTTCGTCGTTGGGATCGAGCACCGGGGTGGGCTCGAGCAGATCGCCGTTGGCATTGCGGCGCAGGAACTCGGTCGACAAGCCGAGACCGATCTGGGCCTTCTGGATACGGAAACGGAAAGCGTAGTTGAGTTGCAGGCGCAGGGTATTCACCGAGCCGGCTTTTTCACTGAACAAACCACCGCCGAGGGCCAGTTTGTCGCCCACCGGGCCATTGTACATAAAGGTGTAGGTGGAAGGGGAGCCCGGGAAACCCGCCCAGGTGCGGCGGGCGTTGAGCAGAAACTCGTGCTTGTCCTGGAAGCCCGTATAACCGGGATTGATCAGCACCGGGAAAAGTTGGTATTGGGAGTAAACGGCGGGCTCCTGAGCGAATGCAAACAAAGCAGAGAACCCGAATATGAGGGTAAAGAGTACCTTTTTCATTGTTGTAACCGATGATTGGGAATGATGGAAATGGACAGGTTTTTTTAGGGTTGATGAGGTTGATAAAGGTTTATGAGGTTGATAGGGTTTATGATTGAAAAGAGCAGGAACTACCCTTTTATCAACTCTCATAAACCCTATCAACCCTTATCAACCTTATCTCAAAAGGTTGACGTATCCTTTTTTCTGTTCGGACTGACCGCTGACCGGGTCGACGTAGTTGAGTACGTAGAAGTACACGCCTTCGGCCAGGGGTTCGTTGCTGGCGGTGCCGTACCAGGCACGGGCCGGGTCGCCGTTGACGTATCCTTTTACCGTAAAGACCAACTGACCCCAGCGGTTGTAAATCTCGATCTGGCTCGTCGGTGAATCCTCGATACAGAGGATTTTGAGGTAGTCGTTATCGCCGTCGTTGTTGGGCGTAACCACTTCGCTGATGCTGAAGCAGGAGGTCAGCGGGTATTCCACCGTGTCCTGGGCCGTGGTTTCGCAACCGAACTCGTCGACGATCTGGAACAGGACCACTTCACCTGCGCAGAGGCCGTCGGCGATGGTGCTGAAACCGCTGTGGTTCTGGTTGCCCGTCCACTCTACTTCAATATCCGTGCCATTGCCGCCTTCCACGTCGACGAGAATTTGGCCGTCGCAGTAGCCCGGCGTGGGCAGGTTTTGGCTAAATACCGCCGTCAGGGGAGCCGGCTCGGTGAGCGATACCGACTGTACTTTGGTATTGCCGTTGGCGTCGGTAATCGTGACATTGTAGGTGCCGCCGCAAAGGCCGCTGGCCTGCGTAAAGTCGGTACCCGAAGTGATCAGGTTGAACGGTACGGAAGCCGGCCACTGGAAAATGTACGGGCCTACGCCGCCGGAGCTAACCGAAATACGGGCGGCGCCGTCGCAGTTGCCGTAGCATTTGACATTGTACGTGTTGTAGTTGGTCAGGGCCAGTGACGTAGAGGCAATGGGAGCCGGAGCGCTCAGTTCGTCGGTCCAAACCGAGGTGCAACCCAGGGCGTCGGTCACGGTCACGGCGTAGTCGCCGCCGCAAAGCGTTTCCGTGGAAATACCGCTGGCGCCGTTGCTCCATTGTACCAAAGCATTGCCGATGCCGCCGTTGAAAGCCACGCTGGCTTCGCCGTCGCACTCATCGGGGCCGCTCACCTGGTAGCCGCCGGGATAGATGGAGAGTTCATTGACGGTGGTGATCGTAAGGGCCGACTGGTTGGTCAGCACCACAGGAGGATGCACCATGGTTGTTCCCACAGCATCCGTCAGCGTCAGGTTATAGGTACCCGCTTCGAGGCCGCTGATGTCTTCGGTAGAAGCGGTATAGCCATTGGGGCCTACCCAGTTGTATGTATAAGGCTCGGCGCCGCCGATGACGGAAATGCTGATCGAGCCGTTTTCGGAATAAATACAGGTGGGATCAACGTCGGTCAGGCTGGTAAACTGGATCGGCTGATACACGCGGGTCAGGTGAAACTCCTGCACCGTGGTGCAACCCGAGTTGGGGTTGGTGATCGTAACCACGTAAAGACCCGAGTCGAGGTTGATCAGCGAAGAAGCCGTCGAGCCGTTGCTCCAGTCGAACTCCATCGTCACACCCATAATAACCTGAAACAGGGTGATCGAGCCGTTCATAAAGGCGGCATTGGGGTTTACCACATTGGAGCCGGCAAAGGCCGGCTGGAGGCCGGGGATATTGGCCGGTACGGTCACATTGTTATTATCTACGTCGGTAATGGTAAAGTTGTAGGGGCCGGCTGCGAGGCCACAAACGGTAGGCTCGTAAGTATCGAACTGCTCTGAACCGCCGTTCCAGGTAATGATAAACGGACCTTGAGCGCCGGCCGGAATAGCCAAACTGATGCAACCATCGTTGCCGCAGGAAGGTGTGATCCCAGTGACGGCCGGATTGCCCAGCGGGTTCTCATTTTCCAGAATAATCGTCTGCACCAGTTGGCAGCCGCTATTGTCGGTGATCGTCACGTTGTACGTACCGGCGAAGAGGTTGGAGATCTGGTCGACCGAAGTTACGTTGGTGTAGCTGTTCGGGCCGGTCCAGCTGAACGACCAGGGGCCTACGCCGCCGTTGTTGAAGTTCAGGTCGATGGAGCCGTTGGCCGAAGTGCCGTTTTGTTTCACGGTGGTCGGGCTCACGCTCAGGGCCGTGGGTTCGTTCACGGTGATGGCATTGAGCACCAGGGAGCAACCGGCCGCGTCGGTGATCGTGGGCGTGTAGCTGCCGCCGCTAAGGCCGCAGATGCTCTGGCCGCTCTGGTTGTTGGACCACAATACGTTGTAGTTGGGCGTACCGCCGCTCAGCGCCAGGCTGATGCAGCCGTTGCCGGCGCTGGCGCAGGTGACGTGGCTGATACTGGGTGAGCCCGATACGATGGGCGAAGCGCCGCCTACGGTAACGCTTTCCACATCGGAGCAACCGCCGGCATCGGTGACAGTCAGGTTGTAGTTACCGGCGGCAACGGCAGCCGGGTTGGGTACGCTGGGGCTCCAGCTGGTCGTGTAGTTGCCGTAGCCGCCGGCCACGTTGACCGTGATCGAGCCCGTGGGGGTGCCTGCGCATGCTGCAGGGGTGGTCTGGACGCTGGTCGTCATGGCGCTGGCCGGGCCCTGGATGCTGACGGCTTGCGAGAGATTGACGGTGCAGCCTTTGCTGTCGGTTACCGTCACGTTGTAGTTGCCAGCGCCGACACCCGAGAGGTTGGCCGTACCGCCGACGGTCACGTTGTTCTGGTCTTTCCAGGAGTAGGTATAGCCGCCCCAGCCACCGCTGGCATTCGCCTGTGCGGAACCGGTGAGTTCGCCGAAACATTTTACGTTTTGTACGTTGGAAGCGCCTACTGCCAAAGCAAATTGCGGGCCTTGTACCTGTATGGATTGCGATACAAAAGTCGGGCAGTTCTTCGAGTCGGTGATCGACACCGTGTAAAGACCTGCCTGTACGTTGTTGAGGTCTTCAGTAGCCGCGCTATTGCTCCACACGAAGGTGTACGGCGCCGTACCGCCCTGCGGGCTGATGTTGATGGCGCCGTTGTTGCCGCCGAAGCAGATGACATCGGTGACCAAGAGGGTTGCCGTGGGGATCGTGATGGCATTGGGCTGCGACACCAGCACGGGGCTGGAGGTCAGCGAGCAGTTGTTGGCGTCTTTGACGACAACGGTATAGTTGCCGGCTTTGAGACCGGTCGGATCTTCCAGGGTTGAAACATAACCGTTCGGGCCCGACCATGCGTACGTCAGCGTACCTGTGCCGCCGCCTGCCGTGATCTGGATTGCGCCGTCGGAGCCGCCGTTGCAGTTGGCCGGGGTGGCCGTTACAGTCGGGAGCGTGATGGCTGTCGGCTGGGTCAAATCCTGGGTGCCCGTGATCGTAGAGCCGCCTTGCAGCGTAACCGTTACATTATAGGTGCCGGCTTTCAGGCCGGTGAGGTTTTGCTGGCTGCCGACGAAACCATTCGGACCGGTCCAGCTGTACGTGTTGGCTACGCCGTTTTGTACGTTGACCGACAAAGTGCCGGTGGAGCCGCCGTTGCAGGCCGGGTTGGTGATATTGCTGAAGGAAAGCGTGGGTACGGCCGCCTGTTGCATTTGTACGCTACCGTTGTTCATCACGGGTGTGATCGGCACGTTCGGATCGCGGATTACCTCTACGTCGAAGCCAGGGGCGGTGCCCAGGGTGATGGTCGCCGTGGAGCCGGCCGGGCCGGCCACGGTAAAGCAGATCGTAAACAGCACGGTATTGGCCGGCAGCGTTACGCCCTGCAGCGAGGCGTCGTCCCAGATGAATTTAACCAGACCCGAAGACGGGTTGAAGTTAGAGGCGTTGAGGTTGAGGGGGTTGGCGCCCAGCTGGAGCGATTGATACACCAGTTGGGTGGCGTTGTAGCTCACGGCAAACTGGGCCGATAACAGGTCATCGAAATTGGTTGCCGTGATATCGATGCACACTTGCTGTCCGACGTTGGCCGTTTCCGACTCGGCGGTCAGGATCAGGTTATTGGCCGGAGGAGGGGGGGCGGTTACAAAAACTGTATCGGTTTGGCCCGACAGGTTGCCGGGCGTATTGGACCATACGTTTTGCGAGTTGCCGTTATAGGCTTCGGCGCTGCCATTACCGGGCGGGAAGCCGACCCCGTCGATGGTAATGAGCGAGTTCGTACCGGCGTTGCCGATGCCTTTGAAGCAGACTTCGTAAATTTTGGTGCCGTCGGCGCGGGTTACGCCGGGCGGGTTGCCGATGTCGTCGAACCAGGCGCAGAGCAGGGTACCCGTACTCTGGTTGGCTACGAAATCGCCGCCATCGAGGCCCGGAAGGTTGTAGGCCTGTGTTTTGACGTATTGCAGCACGGTCTTGTCCCAGTGCATGGCGTATTGCATCGACACAATGTTGTCGAAATCATTCACCGTCACCGGCATACAGCGGGTGGAGTCTTTGGGAATGTAGATGGTATTGGCAAATACCTTGAAACCAGCCTGTACCGGCGGCGGGCCACCCGAGCCGACCGTCACCGTGGAACCGCCGTTCTGGTAGTTCACCGTGATGGTGCTGAAGTTGCGCGTCACCTCGATGGCCAGCGGCATGGTGGAGAGGTTCACCGGCGAAGTCCCGTTGGCCAGCGCCGTGAAGTGCATGGTAAAGAGGGCCGTGTTGTCGTTGAGGGTCACGCCGTTCGGATAGGTGCCGAAATCGGGAAACCAGGACACGGTCAGTTTGCCATTTGCCGGTTGCGAGTTGATGTTGGAGGCTGCGAAGCCCGGCAAAGTGAAACCATCCGTCGAGTTGTACGTCAACGCGGCGTTGTTGTACGAGATCGAAAACTGGATGGAAGTGATGTTGGTGAAGTTTTGAACCTTCAACTGGAGGTCCACCGTTTGGCCAACCTGCACGGTCGGGGCGGCAGGCGTGATGGTGGTCACAAGCGCTTGCCCGAATGCAGACGCAGTGAGCAACATGAGACCGGCAATAAAGAAGTTTGTAATCGGCTTCATCTTTAACAGCGGTAAAGGGATGAGGATGAAAAAATCATGGGATAATAACAAATCAAGTGGGCCGAGCCCGGTAACGCCTGCCCTTCGGCCGGCGATTATTTCATTGAAGGATAAAGGGTCGAACCCAGGTTTTTCCTTCGGATTCAACTACCAAAAAATAGGTACTCGAACCGGATAATTGCGACCTTTCAATTTCCATGCCATTCCGGCCCGGGAGCCACGACATTTCTTTTTTTATTAATACGCGGCCAGTGGCATCGCACACGTTAACGTGCGCATTTGCAGCACTTTGCGCGTCAAATACAATTTGTGCGCGATCAGAAAAAGGATTGGGCGCAATGTTAATTTGCACATCGGACGCCCCGAAGGGCTCATTGGCCGACACCGTGTAGCCCACGGCGACAAAGCCTTGTTCCAGTACCGGAGGAATGTTATTGGGGCCGTAGCCGTAAGTCGTTCCGCCGCGCTGGGTCACTTCAAAAAAAGTGAGCGGGGGCAACTCGGTAAAATAAACTTCGGTGTCGGACAAATTGTCTCCGATCACCTTGAATTTGATCTTGAAAATCGTGTAGTCGTCGGGTTGCGTTACGCCGAACGTGTCGGGAGCATACCAGGCAAAGCGGAAAATACCGCTGTCGACGGCATTGGTAAGGCCAAAATCTTCGTCGCCCATATCGGGCAGGCTGTATGTACCAACGGAAATAAACTGCAACACTTCCGGATCCCAGCGGATCACGAATTGCACGGAAAGAACACTGTCGAAATTGGAAACCGTAACGGGAAGATTCATCACCTGACCCGGATTGGCCTGGTTGATGAACGGCAGGGCAAAACCGACCTGCGCGGGGAGAGAAACAGCAGTATTAAGCCATATAATGGCTTGTAGAATCAGTAATCGATGATTCATGGGAACAACTGGTTTGGATTACGCTAAAAACAAGCGCATGAAAATCAGGTGGATTAAAAGGAAGAAAAACTGTTTTTTCAACAACTTTCCGGAACCTGTGGGAAGAGATTCAAAAAGCGGGCCAATTGTGGCCGCGGATTAAAATTATTTTGAAAAAAAGTTGCTCCTGGGAAGAGCGCGGCAAAGATAGTATGATTTTTTATGAAATAAAAAGCGGGCGACTCCGGAAGCCCGGAATCGCCCGCTGGTATTTAGTTCGGATGGAGGATTAGTCCACCACGATCATCTTCTTCACAGCGCTGTTGTTCGAAGTGGACAACTGGTAGAACAGGATGCCTGCTTCGAGTTCGGCGCGGTTGAACGTCACTGTGTTTAGACCCTTCTGGAAGGTGTTCTGTACGGTTTTGATCACGCGGCCTTCGGCGTTGGTGATGGTCAGGGTAGCTTCGCCGGCTTCGGGCAGGTTGAACGTGATATTCGTGTTCTGCGAAACCGGGTTCGGCGTGTTTTGCAGCAGTTCGAAGCCTGCGCCGCTGACGAGCGCGCCGTTGGCGCCGTTGAAGCGGAGGGCTACGTCGTAGCGCTCGCCGTTTTCGTTGTACGCTTCGGCGCGGGTGATGCGGCTGCCGACGCTCAGCATTTCGCTGAGCTTACCGGCTTGCGTAGCGCGCAGTTTCAGCGTGAACTCACCGGCATTGCCGTCGACCGAAGCCGTGATGGCGTCGGAGAAGATGGCGAAGTTGTCGGTGGTCATGTTGGCGCCCGGCAGGATACCGGCGGCTTCAAGACCTTTGAGGTTCAGCGTGAACTGGTAGCCGGCCGTTTTGTCAGCGGCTTTCACCGGAATTTCAACGATTTCGCCGGCGCGCAGTTCGCGATCCTGCAGATCGAAGAACACGGTACCGTTGCTGCGGTCGTCGGCCGTTGCGAAGCTGTTCGGAACGACGGAGCCGTTGAGGTCGCCGATTTTCACCGAAACGAAGTCACCGGCGTTGAAGCCGTTCGACTGCAGATCGGAGATCTGGTACATTTCCGGCCAGGTGTCGGCAAACGGGTTGGACTGGTTCGAGAACGTAAAGCTTTTCTGTACGAAACGCCAGGACGTGTTGTTCGGCAGTTCGGTGTAGATACCCAGAATCAACTTGCGCAGTTCGACGATGTCGAAGGTGGTTACGCTGTTGTTCTTGTTGATATCGGCAGCGATGATCTTGTAGGGCGAGTTCAGCGGCTCGATGCCCAGGATGTGCTTGGACATCAGCACCAGGTCGAACGTCGATACGCCGTTCATCGGGTTGTCGTCTTTCAACGGCGTCACGGAGTAGTTGCCTGCAACCGGAATGGCGTTGAAGTTGTACAGACCGGTTCCGGAAGTCATCATAAAGGTGCTGACCGGCGGCAGACCGTTGGGAGCAACGCCGCTGAGGCCGATGTTGACGTCTTCGACACCCATGTTCGGGTCGTTGAAGTTCACTTTGGTTGCACCCGATACCGTGGCGTTGGGGCCACTCGGGTTGTTGCAGTTGTTGAACGGATCCTGGATGATCACGTAAGTCTCGCAGTAAGCGGCGTTGCCGGCGAGATCCTGTGCCCAGAGTTCAACCGGTTGCGTACCCAGTTCGTCGCAGGTGAACGTCACGTTCGTGATCGGCTGGCCAAAGGCGTCAACCGGGAAGCCCGTGCCCTGACCCGACTTGCGGATCGC
>JADZFP010000505.1 GCA_020849825.1 Saprospiraceae bacterium | reverse complement strand
TTACTACGCCAATTTGCCTAACCAAGAACCTATCGCGGCAATCGGGATTACCGCTTTACAAGCGACTCAATCTAACCCTAACTGTGGCACATCCGGCGAAGGCTGTCCGCCACCTTGCGATCCCAACGAGCTAAGCGGCTGGAAAAACGAATTTTACCAGGCCCGGACGGTGTGGTTTGAAAAAAGAAGCGAAATCAAGGCAACCGGGGATTCTGTCGAAATAGCCACACTGAGATCGCAAATAAATGCCGCGCGTTCGGCTATGGACCTTAATGCCGGAAAAATTATCCGAAATTACGCGTTGGATTCGACCGGCGTTCAGCAAGACTCCGTGCTGATCTGGCAGGAACGGTTGTACGCCTATGAAACCGATCTTCGGCTGGCCCGCCATTACTTATTTCAAGGTAGTCTGACGGCCTACGACAGTTGGATAGCCTCCATCCCGCAACGCGTTGAATTGGAAGAGTGGCAGGCTGTTGAGTTGACCGATTTTGCCGCGCTCTTCGAAACGCTCCGGCCCTATCGGGAAAACGGGATCGCTTTGAATCGCCTGCCGGCGTCTGTACTCGACAGCCTGGCTTGGTGGGCTGCCGATTGCGATGAGCCCGGCGCCATTGCCCGTGAAATAATGCGCAGGAACGGACGAGATGAAACACCCGTTTGCGCGGGCGCGGAAGCCCGTACAAAGAATATGAACCGCCCTGACCCGGCAGTAAAAATAAACAGGATAGCACCAGCCTGGGCTACCCCCAACCCCTCCCGCGACTACCTGATTTTAAACGTGGCCGATACCTCGGCCCCTGTTGCCTTTACCCTCAGCGCCCCCGACGGTCGGGTGCTGGCGCAGCGGATTTTGCTTTCAACGGAGCAGATGCCGATCGACCAGTTACCAAACGGATTGTATTTCTGTCATTTTGCCGGCGCAGGCGGTTGGAAATACGCCCAGAAAATCATCATTCTTCACTAATACTCAACAACGGATGCAGGCCGGTGGCCTGCATCCGCTCCTTTTTATATGGTACGCCTAACAACAATCGTATGGCTGCTGTGCCAGGCTCTTTTGTCCGTACAGGCCCAACCCGGCTATAATATCACGCCAGAACTTGGCTACTTCCGAGAGCACTTCCGGCGCATAATCGTGCATAACGATACCGTGGTCGCGTATGGAATCGCATTTTCCGCAGATACTCAACAATGCCTGTTGGTCGCGCGTTTTGACACCAACGGCGTTAAAATAGACGATAAACTGATTTGTGACACATCAGGGCTTATCCTGACCATGGACATCAACTGGTCAAAAGTGATTAAATGCTCAGATGGAGGATATGCCTTGACCGCCGCCTTGCTGTTCAATTTTAATGGTGCTTTTATCAAACTCTCGCCAAATCTGGAAGTTGAGTTCGTCAAAGAGTATGTGGACAGCGTCAATCTCGTCGAGTTTTACAACGCTGTTTTTGAACTACCCGACGGGTATTTGCTGGGCGGATACGTTCAAAATCCCAATTATCAAATTGAGCCTTTTATCAGAAGAGTGGACGCCCAGGGGAACTCGCTTTGGATTCAGTATTATGGCGACTATGATATCTCGGATTTATTTGCTGGTAGCATCAAGCTAAATGATTCTTTATATGCCTTTGCCGGTTCATATCGAATTAACCCTGACCAGCTTGGTGGTCGGGGGCCCTGGATTAGTTGTATTGATATACACGGCGACATCGTCAAGGAATGGCGTCCGCAGAATAATGTACCTTTTGAGTTGCTCCACGGGATTAGCAAAATCTCTGCCGACAAATGGTTAGTTTGGGGGGTTAACACGGTCTCGGGGCCGCCATTTAATCACCAATTTTTTTTAGCTAGTATTGATACCAATTTTCAAGTTGACATGGTTCGGCCGTACGGGCCTGTTCGACCTCAACTGGATTTCATTTGGGATGTTAGTCCTACCGCCGATGACAATTTCATCGGTGCAGGGTACTGGTATGCAGAAAACCCCAACACCGGCCCCGACATTTATGGTCGGCTGTTCAAATTTTCCCCCGCTCCCGACAGTCTGTGGTCGCTCACGCTCACCGCGCCGATTCCCAACCCGGATATTTCGGGCAATTACCTGGGCGGCGTGGGCTTGTTGTCGAGCGGCAACATGATCGCCGGGGGTTATGCCCTGGCTGGCAACGAGGTGTGGCCCTGGCTGGTCAAGGTGACACCCGATGGCTGCGTCGATTCGCTCTGGTGCGTGAGCGTCCCGAGCAGCGCCCCGGAAACGGCCCGGCGCCCCGGCGGCAGGGTGTATCCCAACCCCGCGCGGGATTATTTTTACCTCGACTGGCCGGGCGACTTCCCCTCTGGCGCCATACGCCTTACCCTGACGGCGCCCGACGGACGAACCGTGTCGCAACAATGGATCGGCCCCGGCGAACCCGTGTGGGTGGCCGGGCTGCCGGCAGGGTTGTACTACTGGCAGGCCGAAACCGGCCGGGGGCAGTGGCAGAGGGGCACGGTGGCGGTGCAGCGGTAGGGAGGGGCGACAGGTTTATTTGGGTTATCGAATCCGGTCATCATTGATCCGATGAAAATAGCGCCTCCCGTTTATTTTTTACCCGCCGCCTGCCGCGTGTGCGTGGCCAGTATCCGCCCGTTTTCGGCTTTCACGACGGGGTTGGCGCGGTGCGACCACAGGCGTTCGCGGGCAATGCGGGCATTTTCCTCGGGGGCGACCACCGGCGCGGGGTAGTCGCGGCCAATGACGACGCCGTACAAAGCCTGTTCCATCGGCGACATTTTCCAGGGCTCGTGGACGAGCGGCGCGGGGACTCCGGCCAGCTCGGGTACCCATTTTTTGATAAAATCACCCTGCGGATCGTGCTCCTGTGATTGTTTGACGGGGTTGTACATCCGGATGGTGTTGGTGCCCGTCACACCGGCCTGCATCTGAAACTGGGGGTAATGGATGCCCGGTTCGTAGTCGAGAAACAGGCGGGCGAGGTGGTACACGCCCGTACGCCAGTCTTGCAGCAACTGATGGCACAAAAACGACACCAGCATGGCCCGCATCCGGAAGTTGATCCAGCCGGTGACGTGCAGGCAGCGCATACAGGCGTCGACGAGCGGGTAGCCCGTGGCGCCGCTTTCCCAGGCCGCGATGAGCCGTTCGTCGCGGGGCAAATCGAGCAATTCGTAACCCCGGTTGACGCAGCGGGTTTCGTAGCTGCATTCCATTTCAAATTTCTGGATAAAATGGTCGCGCCATTTCAGACGGGTCAAAAAAGCCTCGTAAGCCCGCCGGTGTGCCGGAAAATTGCCGGATTGCCGCACCAATTGATACGCCTGCCGCACGCTGATATTGCCCCAGGCCAGGTGCGGCGAGATGCGGCCGCAGGAAAGCCGGCTTTCGGCGGGTTTCGAAATATGGCGGTGGTAGTGCTGCCCGCGCCCGCCGACGAAGGAGTGGAGATATTGGAAAGCCGCCTGTTCGCCGGGGCGCTGCAATTCGGGCGGGTAAGCGGCAAGGCGTGTTTGCCATTCGGCGGGCAGCGGAAAAGGGTGTGCCGGCGCCGGGTCGTCGGCCCGTCGATAGGTGTTTTGCAGCGGCGGCTCGTGCAGGACGGCGTACCAGTGGCGATCCCAGCCCTCGCGGTTGCGAATGCCGCGCTGGATGCCGTCGCGCGGCGCTTCGCGCCACCGGATGCCTTTTTGGCGAAAAAATGCGGCCAGCGCTTTGTCGCGGTCGTAGGTGTGCTGAATGCCGCTTTCGCGGTAACTGAATATTTCCCGAACCTCAAATTGTCCGGCCCAAAAAGCAAACACCGGCAGCGCCTCTCCGTAGCAAATGACGACCTCCCGGTTCAGGTTTTTCCACTGCGCATTCATGTGCAACAGCGATTGGTACTGAAACTGCAAATGACGCTCGCTGCAATCGGGGTAAGCCATCATCGAGGGCTCAAACAGGTACAATACCAGATATGGCAGACCGGCTTTTTCCGCCCAATGCAGGGGCAGGTGATCCTGCGTGCGCAGGTCGCGTTTGAGCCAAACGATGTTGATCTGTTGCTTGGGCAAGGCGCAGGGCGGGTTGAAAGAGCAGGGTAAACACGAGACGACAAGCGATGGTTTTTTATAACAAAAAACATGTTTGTATGAAGTGAAATCCTATACATTTAGTCCGCTTAAAAAATCTCTGTTCACTTTCACCTGAATCCTGCCCGTGAAACGTATTTTACTTCTTGCGGCATTCCTGTCTTGTGCCGCCCTCTCGTCTTCCTTTTCCCAAAACTTCACGATTCTTTACCAAACGCCCGACCAGCTCGTCGTGTGCGATGCCGATACGCTCACGGTATCGGTCGTCAACAACACCGCCCAGCCCATCACCGGCGCCTTGCTCGACGTGGAAATGCCCTCGGGCCTCCAGTACCAGCCTGGCAGCGTTTTGGGCGCCACAGAATCGAATATCACCAACCTGAACAAGCCGGTTCTGGCGCTGCCGACCCTGCCGCCCGGTACGACGGTGACGGTAAAACTCGCCATCGGCGCCGGTTGCGGACTGGTGGAAGCCATCAACAACGGCCAGTTGTTTTCGGTGCTGCTGCGCGTGCGCAACGGCGCCCAGGCCGAGCAAATCACCACGGCCAATTTTATCGTGGAAACCGGCCTGGTGGTCATCACGCAGGTCGACAACGATTCCGTGGCCGGCCAGAAAGGCGACATGATGACCCGCACCCTGCACGTGCAAAATACCCGTCTGGGCGTCGTTCGCCACCTGCGCCTGTCGGATGCCCACCCCGAGGGCATCAGCATACAGACCAACGGCGCAAGCACCCAAACCGACCAACCGGCCTTGTTCGAGGCGCAATTCGACGGAGCGTTTTTTGCCAATTTCGGCGATGGCGACGATCTGCTGGAATTCGGCGAAACGGTGTTGATCGAACAAAAAATCACCGTCAACGACTGCGCCCTGCCCACGGGCTTTGAAGTGAATTCCAATATCACCGTCGCCTGGGCCTGCACGGCTATCGCCTCGTCGTGCCAGGGCGACAGCGCGCGGGCGGAAGTCACGATATTGCCGTTTGATAAGCTGCCCAATCTGGTCTTTACGCCCGAATACGGTTATCCGTTCGACCGCTGTGCCGGCGATCCCACCGTGCAGAAAATCCGGGTGGACAACCAGGGCGTCGCCGCCGCCAACAACGTGCTGGTACAAATCTCGTCGACCCAGGCCAGCCGAATGGGCATCGACGGCGCGTCGCTGCGGTTCAATATCGGCGGTACGGAAATACCGGTGACGCCCAACGTGACCGCCGCCGCCAACATGCCTTTATGCGACGTAGAACACGACAGCCTGATCGTATTGGTCATCCCGACCGTGCCCGCCGGCAGTTCGCTGGATATTTTATTCAACACCTTTTTTTGCTCCGAGGCCTGCGATCCCTCGCTTCCGCCTTTGCAGGGCAATTATTTCCACGTAGTGGAATGCCCGGTCGGGGGTTCGAAAGCCGATACTTTTCTGATGGCGGGTGAACAGGACCTGCTCTCCTGGGTGGGCGGGGTGACTTTTGCCATCGGCCAGTGCATGGAAGACGGCGCCCAGTATCCTTTTGCCTATTTCATCCATTCCGGCCGCCTGCTGGAAGAGGAGGGCTATGCCTGGCTGCAGCTCGATTTGCCCTGGGGTTTGTTTTACGACCCGGCCTGCCAGCCGAATGCCGATGGAGAAAGCCCTGTGCTGGTCACCATCGATACGCTGGTGACCTACGACACGATCACGCGGATACGACTGGCCTACGAGCTGCCTTTGCCGAGCGATTCGATATTCGTCCCGTTTTGTATGCGGGCCAATTGCCTTCCGGACGCCACATTCAGCGATTTGCCGCCTATTCCCCCGCCTTCGGCGAGCGGCAATTTTAGCATTTTAAACGTGCTTTGTTCCAGTTGCGGCTTTATCGGAGAAGGACAATTCATATTGACCAGAAAACTGGAAAACGACCCGGCCTGCGGGATTTCCGCCTGCAGCCCGTTTCAGTTGAAAACCGATTGCCCTTGTCCGGTGGATACGAGTGAATTTCCCATTGGAGGAGGTGGTGTTGCCGGCGGCGAAGGCCAATGCGATCAATGCGAAGAAGGAGCAACCCAACGCCATACTTACCGGGCCTACCGCCTTAACCTGGGGCTCCCCGACCACGACGACAACCGCTCGGCCGATGCAGGGGCAGTCGACCTCGACAAAATCCGCCGCGACCGTTTTCTGCCGGGCGATACCATGCGGGTGGTTGCCGGCTCGCGGGTGCTGACGGGCGACAGCCTGTGCGTGATCTGGCACAACATTTTCACCGAAGTCATTCGAAGCGATATTCCGTACGCGGGGGTCAACGACGAGTTCGAAGTCGCCACTGCCCGCAACTTTTTCGCCAATCCCGAGCGGTTTCGCAACATTGGCGGCATACAGATACGCATTTGGGACGTGAGTGAAGACGCGTACTACGAGTGTCAGCTCGACAGCCTTTGGATCGCCTATAAGAAGTTGTACGGCGTGGTGACCAACGTCAATGTGCAGCCGGTGGTCAAAATCGACGAATTCGTCACCATGAAGCATGTCATGGCCGTCCACGTGGATTCGCTGAGCGCCTGGGGGTGTTTGCCGCCCTGTTTTGCACTGGCTGCCGGCGACTCCATCGAGATGAGCACCGATTTTAAACTGGATTTCAACTACGTGCCGTTCAGCGAACAGCACCTGCCCCCGCTCATCAATTTTGAAATGGCATTCGCGCCGGGCCGGATCGATTATCCCGATTTTTACGCCTACCGCCGTTTCGACACCCTGATGTTCCAGTATTCAGGCTACAGGGATACGATCGTCAACAATACGTTTGGGATACGGCCCTGCCAGAATTCGCAGGAAATCAAACCCTTCTACTACGCGATCCGCATTGCCCGCGAAAACCTGTTCCCCTTCGAGGTGCGTCCGCTCAACCGGATCATCGATTACGATTTCATTATCCCCGACAAGCTGACCCTCAACGCCGCGACGCTGAAATACCTGCGTTTGCAGGAAAACGTCAACCTGCCGGCGTACCAAAATCAGCCTTTGCCCTTCACCCAGGACTCTATCTGGGTACAGATCGATTTTTCCAATGTATTCGGCACGCCGCTCGACGAAGGCTACAAACTGGAAACAAATCTGGTGTTCGATCCGGCCTGCGAATTCAGGGCGCCCGATACGTCATGGCAATTCGTGACCTTCGATTACGAGGGCTGCCTGCACATGCCCGATACCGCGACGGTGATTTTGCTCAATAAAATCGGCTTTTTCAGCAACCAGGCCCGCGACACGATCACGTCCGACGAACTGGTGTACGATTTTCCCTCGGAAGACGTGGGCGCCGATATTCTCCTCTCCAATTTCGCCCCCGTGGCGGGTCCCAATTACTGGATCGAACTGGTCAGTCCCGACGGCGGCCTGTCCGATTTTGAATTGTTGCAATTGCCTCAAAATACACCTGTTGCGGCTACAAACGGCATTTACCAACTCGGCACGCTCGGCTTGCTGGCCCAGCGCGAATTGCGCATCAAGGCGAAAAACAACAGTTGCGACGAGCAACGGCTTTGGGTGATTTACGGTTGGGACTGCCAGCCGCACCTCGTGTCGGGCGCGGTATCCTGTGCAAAGGACACCCTGGAATTGTTGTTCCGTCCGCAACTCGCCGAACTGGAACTCGACCTGACCCAGCTCCCGACCGACGCGCCCTTGTGCGACACCTCCGACTATATCGTTTTCGAGGTGTTCAACGCCGATTTAGGCTATGCTTACGCGCCTTTTGCCAATGTGCAGTTGCCGGCCGGCCTGCAAATGTTGCCCGGCAGCAGCCAGGTGGCCTATCCCGCGGGCGCGGCTTTTGTACCGATGGCCGACCCGGCTTCGTTGCCCAATAATGCCTACGAGTGGAACCTCGCGGTGGCCTTGCCTATTGTCGCTGCCGGCGGCCTTCCGGGCGTCAACCTCGACTCGCAAAATAGCGTCCTGATCCGTTTCAAGGTAATCGCTGCATGCGGGGTAGTGTCCAATTCGCAATTGATTTTCGGCGCCAGTGCGGAGCAGGTATGCGGCACGGCGACCAATTTCCTGCGCAAGGCCAGCGGCCCGCTGACGGTGGAAGGGCTGACGCCCGATTACGAAGTGCAGGTCGGAATTTCGGAATCAGGCGGAGGAGCGCCGTTCGGCTGCGATGAAACCCGCACCTTCACGGTCAATCTTCAAATCGGCGGCGCGACCGAGCCGGGCGACAGCGTGTACATCACCCTGCCGGCGGGGTTCGAGTACCTGGCCGGCAGTTACCAGCCGGGGTTGAATGCGCCGGCCGGCCCGCCGCAATGGTCCGGTACCGTGCTGCAACTGGCGATTCCGCCGGGACTGGCGCCCAATGCCGTGCTTGGTTTTCAATTCAGTCTTCTGACACCCGCCCTGCCCTTGTGTTCCGGCGTGGCCATTCAGGTACAAACCCGCCAGCGCTCGGTCGCGTATTGCCCTTCGATCAATTCGGACTGCGCAGTGTACGTATCGACGGGAGAAGTCGGATACACCCTGCTGCCCAACGACCCGGCCGCGGCGCTGCTCAACCCCTCCATCGCCATCAATGCCGACGGCTCGGTGGGCTATTCCGTTACTTTGGTCAATGAGGGAACCCAAACGCTGAACAATGCCACGGTTTTGTTCGTCAGAGACGTCGACGGCGACGGACTTTGGTCGCCGGCTGATACAATCGTGGAAACGCGCAATTATTCGCCTATCCCAGCAGGACAGGTCTACGCCGACAACTGGCTGCACCCGGGCCAAATCCTGGGCGATGCCTGCGGACTGCTGGCGGTGCTGCCCGGCAGTGCAATTTGCGACTGCGACGATGTGGTAGTGCCTTTGCCCGGCGCCAATGCGACGTACGCGACGCAACAAATCTGTCTGGGCGATTCGGTGTCGCTGGGCGTAAGTGCGCAAACGAGCCATATTTACCAATGGCCGGGCGGCCTGGGCTTGCCTTGTCTCGATTGCCCCAACCTGGTCTGGACGCCGGATCAAACCGGTACGTTTCCCCTCACCCTGCTCGATCAGTACGACAATTGTCTGGTCAGCCACCAGTATCAGGTGCTCGTCGTCGACCTTCCGGTGCTCATCACGCCCGATGCGCTCATTTGCCGGGGCGAAACGGTATTGCTCGAAACCTCGCCGGCGGTGCTGTGGAACTGGCAGGGGCCAGGCATCGCCAATCCCGCCGCGCCGACTCAGTTGGTGCAACCGCAGCAAACCGCCAGCTATTTTGTCACCATTACCAATGCCGCGGGCTGCACGGCGCAGGAAGACCTCGTGGTGACGGTGCTGGAAAGCGATTCGATCAACCTGGCAACGCTGTTTACCTGCGAAGGAACCCCGGTCGAAGTACTGGGCAGCCTGACCGACCAGCCGGGCTTTTATTGTCAAAAATATGTGAAATCAAATGGCTGCGACAGCACGGTGTGCGTGCTGCTGGAAGTGATCGGCAATACCTCGGAAGCGCTGGTCAAATGCCCCGAAGACTCGGTTTTGATCTTCGGAAACCTCGTCGGGGCGCCCGGACAATACTGCCAGACCTTCCTATCGAGCCTCGATTGCGACAGTACGCACTGCATCGCGTTGAGCGATTTACCGGCGCCGGTTTTGCCGCCGGTGGATACGCTTTTCCTCGTTTCCGGCGACAGCGTGCAATTGCAGGGCCCCGGCGGCTTTGCCCAATACCACTGGGCGCCGCCTGCGGGACTGAGCTGCACCGACTGTCAGAGCCCGCTGGCCACACCGCCCGATTCGGTCACAGCTTATACCCTCACGGTCACGACCGCCGACGGCTGCAGCGGCACCCGCACGGTATACCTGCGCTTTGCACCGCCCTGCGATGCGAACGACCTGAAAATCCCGAACGCCATCACGCCCGACAACGACAACGTGAACGACACCTTCCGACCTGCGCCGGTGGAGAACGCGCCCAGGGTGATTCGCCTGCGCGTGTACGACCGCTGGGGCGAAAAAGTGTACGATGAAACCGGCCCCTCAGCCGCCTGGGACGGCAATATCGACGGCAAACCCGCACCGGTGGATACCTACGTGT
>JADZFP010000504.1 GCA_020849825.1 Saprospiraceae bacterium | reverse complement strand
GCCTCCCACTTGGTGGCGCCGAGCGCCAGCGCGCCCTCGCGGGTGAGCCGGGGCACGTTGCGCAGCGCCTCCTCAGTAGTGGTAATCACGGAGGGTAGCGTCAGCAGGGCGAGTGTAAGGCCGGAAGCCAGCACCGAAGCGCCGAGGCCCATCCCCTGTACAAACAGGGCCAGTCCGAAAAGTCCGTACACGATACTCGGCACCCCGGCCAGGTTGCGGATGGATGCCCGCACCAGCCGGGTGAAAAAGTTGTCGGCCGCGTATTCGTGCAGATAAATTGCGCAGGCAATACCCAGCGGAGCTGCAAACAGGGTGGATACGAGCGTCACCAGCGTTGTGCCGAAGACAGCCGGAAAAATGCCCCCTTCGGTCATGCCTTTTCGCGGAAAGGCGCTCAAAAACTCCCACGACAATACCGCGCTGCCCTGACCGACCAGTTCGAAAAGAATCAGTCCTAAAAATGCGACCACGGCGGCTGCGCAGGCGACCATGGAGGCATGTCCGAGGGATTGAATCAAATGGCGGTTCATTGTCCTTTTTTGCGATAGGATGCCGCCAGCCGTTCTGCGGCGACATTGATGAGCAAAGTGATGACAAACAGCACCAGGGCGCAGGCGAACAGTGCGTAATAATGGGCTGTTCCCTGTGGCGTTTCACCCATTTCAATGGCCACGGTGGCCGTGAGCGTGCGCACCGGATCGAACAAACCATTGGGCATGGCTGTGGCATTGCCCGTGGCCATGAGCACGGTCATCGTTTCGCCGATGGCCCGCCCCATACCCAGCATAATGGCGGCGATCAGTCCGGAGCGACACGAGGGCAGGGTGACCCTCAGCAGGGTTTCCCAGCGGGTGGCGCCCAGGGCATAGCTGGCCTCTTTGTACGCCTTCGGCACGGCATGAATGGCGTCTTCGGCGATGCTCACCAGTGTAGGCAGCGACATGACGGCGAGCAAAATGGCGCCGTTCAGGGCATTCAGGCCGTTGGGCAAATGGAATACACGCGCTAAAAACGGCCCTACCAGTACAATGCCCAAAAAGCCGATGACCACCGAGGGCACGGCCGCGAGCATTTCCACGGAGGGTTTCAGCAGGTTGCGCAGGCGGGCGGGTGCGAGTTCCGACATAAAAGCGGCTGTGCCCAGTCCGAGCGGTACGGCAATGGCCATGGCGCCGAGGGTGACCAGCAAGGTACTCATCAGCATGGCCCCGATGCCAAAGGTCGGCGTTTCGTACGCCGCCGGATTCCAGGCCGCTGCCGAGAAAAATTCGGACAAGGGTATCTGGGAAAACGCTTTCCAGCCGTTGGTCAGCAACAGCAAAAAAATTCCGCCCAGGGTCAATACGGCTACCCCCGCCGATGCAGCGAGGGCTTTTTGCCAAAATTGGTCCCAGAAGTGACGGATAAGCATGGGTAGAAAGGGTTTATATGGTTGATAAGGGTTGATAAGGTTGATAAGGTTTATTGCTGAGAGCGACCACCCTCCTTTTTATAAACTTTATAAACCCTCATCAACCTTATAAACCTTTGTTACAAACGTTCCTTTTTCCACCGGCAAATACCCGTTTGCCTCAATGATGCAGCGACCTTCGGCCGATTGTTCGAAATCGAGGAAGGCGCGGAGGCGGCCCCTGGCTTCGCCGATGCTGAACTGGTAGAGGGGGCGCAGGGGGGGTAGTTGCCTTGGGTCAGGTTGTCGCGGTGCAGGGGCGACACGGCGGCTGTTTGTCCGGCAGGCACGATGCCGAGCACCCGGATGCCCGCGCGGGGGCTGCCATCGGGCTCGGTTGCGTAGCCCAGGCCCACGTAACCGATGGCGCCGGGGTCGTTGCGCACCGCTTCGATGATCTGGGCGGTGCCGTTCATTTGTTTGAGGGTGGGGGAGAAGTCGCGGCCCAGCACTTTATCCCGAAAATACATGAAGGTGCCGGAGTTGCTCTGCCGGCCGTAGAGCGACACAGGACCGGGCCGCGCGCCCAGCGCTTGCCAGTCGGTGACGTCGCCGGCAAACAAGCCGGCCAGTTGGGTCATGTCCAGACTGTCGAGCCCGACCGAGGGGTGCGTGATGATCACCAGGGCGTCGGCAGCCAGGACGTGCGGCACGATGCGCAGGCCGTGTTGTTCGGCGTACTGAAGTTCGTGGCTGTTGAGTTCGCGGGAAGAGTTGGCAAGATCGATTTTGCCGTTGAGCAGGGCGGCGATGCCCACCCCGGAGCCGCCGCCGGTGATGCTGATCGAGACGGCGGAATCCAGTTCCATGTATCGTTCGGCGAGTTGCAATACGGCGTTGACCTCGGTGTCGGAGCCCTTGATAACCAGGGTTTCGACGCGGCGGCCGGTACAGGCGAGAAGGAGGAGCAAAAGGCCCGTCCACAAATATTTTGCCATGGCCAGATATGATTGGACAGGCAAGTTATGGGGGGCGTGAGCGGGTTTCCGAGGGCGGGGTGTTTACGTTTATGTTAAGTCTTTCAAGGGGCCTGAAGCGGGCAACGTGGCGAAGTTTGTGTTATTTAGCGGCACGAAATTGCGCTCCATCCGAATGAATTTCCGCCAGCAATCCGGTATTGTACTTTCTGTTACCTCGAACACAAAATCCCCCTCCGTCTCGTCACGTTCCTCGATCGCATGAGCGACCAGCGTATTTTTGAAGACAACCGCCGGCTCGACAAAAAAGGCAGAACAATGCGGGGGGCGAGCTGGCGTTTCCGGCACAAGATTTTGCAGGATTATTTTGCGGGGATGGGAGAGTAGGGGCAGGCGCCAAAAAAGCAGGCGCCAAGCAGTTTAATAGAATCTGTTTTGCTTTATCATTTCGCTCCTTAGAATTACACGATCAGGGTCGTTTAATCTGAGCAGTCTGATGGTAGCTTCTGCCACAGGAGTTAGAGCCATCATCAATCCATCTTTAACTTCAAAATGGGCCTTCCAAACTTCTTTACGTGGGTTGAACAGGGTAGTTAGAACAGGCGGTGTGCCCATGAAGGTTGCAATATCGCTTCCTTTGTAACGATTGCAGTCTGGACATGAAAAAGCCAGATTGTCAAGTTCAGCAGCGCCCCCATGCTTCTGACTTATGATGTGGTCTATCTGAAAAGCGTCATAAAAATCACTTTCCAGTATTCGACAGTACGCACAGCGAAAAGCAGCTCGCTCAGCAACCAGATTCCTGAGTGATGGGGGTATTTTCTTTCGTTTCATTCAACACCTGTTTAGCCCGCATTTTCGCCAATCCGATCAGCCGGTTCAGCATTAACATCCGATCCAGCTCGGCAATTTCATCTTCATTCAGGCCCTTTTCCCTGTTTTTCTCCAGTAAGGCTTCGAGGCGTCGGCTGCGGGCGGGCGATGCTTTCAGGCGAAGAACTTTTTCGGGGTCCATCTGAGCCAGAATTTCCGCCATTTCTTCGTACAGTTCAAATTGGGCACTCATAGATTGTAGTTTGAACAAAGATAGGTAAAAAACGCACTACTTCAACCCCCGCTCCACCTCCTCCCAGTCCTCCGCGCTCCGCACGGCCTTGTAGCGCTCGTCGTGGTAGGCCGACAGGTGTTCGAGCAGGTCCAGCAGCACGGTTTTGTCGCTTGTGCCGAGGTCGGCTACCACGGCGTTGGCGACGCGGCCGGCGACGGGGCGACTGTCGTGGGCCAGGGCGCGGCCGGCGGGTGTGAGGCGCACGCGTTTGGAGCGTTTGTCGTGCGCATCGGGGAATTCCTCCAGCAGGCCCATGCTCACGAGGCGTTTGATGACGTCCGCTCCTGAAGGGAATTCGGAGAGCATGGCGTAGATGAGCTCGCTTTTTTTCGGCTCGCCCATGTACTCCACCTGCCAGAGGTAACCCAGGTCTTCAAAATTGTTGAGCGGCAGCCCGGCAAAGGCTTTTTTGGAATAAATGCCGGCGTAACGGCCCAGTTTGCCGATCAAACGGCCGATCCGGGCATCGACCGGAACGCCGGCCATGACCGCCTCGCGGGGCTGCGCGGCTTCTTCCCGGGCCAGCGCCCAGCGACAAAAGCCGGCGACGTCGGGCGCCGTATGCGCTTCCTCATATTCAGCCCAAAGGTTGACGAGCTCCACCAGTTTGTTTTTCATATTTTTTTAGTTGCCTGAATGCAAATTAACTACGTTTTCGTAGTAATTTTGAAAAAAATAATCTTTTTTTAAAAATATTTACGATGATTTAAAACCAATATTTCTAAAAATAGTTTGAAAGCGTAATAAATTGCGACAAAACATCCACCATGATCGCTGAACTCAAAAATGCCGGAAAGGAATACCAGACGGGCGACCAGACCATCATTGCGCTGCAGCCGACTACCCTGCAATTCAATGAAGGCGAACTGACGCTGATCATCGGCCCCTCCGGCAGCGGCAAAACCACCCT
>JADZFP010000503.1 GCA_020849825.1 Saprospiraceae bacterium | reverse complement strand
GCAGGGCGTCGACGGCCTTGGTGAGCCAGGGGGCGTCTTTGGAAATGCCGACGTCGAGCCCGTACATTTTGTTGTTGATCGGGTCGTCGCCAAAGTTCACCTTTTGGGTCAGCGGCCTTTCGAAGAGGTTCATAAAGGTGGCGCCCAGGGTGATGTCTTTATTTAATTCATAATCAAACCTGGCCCCAAGCATAGTTCGGCTTTGGAACCCGAAGGCGGTATTGTCTTCAAAACTGACATTGACGTTTTGGCCCGACTGCAGGATGGCATCGTTCAAAATCTTGATTTTGCCGATGTTGTAATCCACGATGTAATCGGCGCCTTCCACCAGCTGGCGGCCGCCGGCGCTGACGCGCACCGAGCCCTGGGGCAGGTTGAAGGTGCCGAGCGAGATTTCGGAAGAGGTGGAGGATTTGTAGGAACCGCGCAGGGTGTAGCGGTTGAGTTGCTGAAACTCGCGGGCGCGGAAAAGCGTGGAGTCGTAGAGCTGGGTGTAGGCCAGTGTTTGGGCCAGTTGGGCTGAGTCGAGGGCCGGGTTGGCGGCCTGGAATTTGTCGATGATGTATTCGCCGAAGGGTTCGAGCACGGGGAACATGACGCGGCCCGACCGCAGGTTGATGGTCAGGCCGGGCACGAAGTCGAAAATACCGTCGGCCCCCGGGTCGCCCTGCAGGTTGAGGTTGTCCATATTGAACACCTGGAGCAGGGGGCGCGATTTGAATTCGGTGGGTACGAGCGCGCCGTCGAGGAAACGCTTTTGGCCTTTGCCCGGGTCTTCGTAGAAGATGTCGAAGCGGAACTCCTGCGGATCGACGTTGGCCGAGCCGATGGCGTACACGTTTTTCATCATCAGGTCCCAGATCGGGTAGCGCACGTTGGCCGTGGTGCTTTTCAACATCTTGACGAAGAGCACGTTCTGGTTGAGCGAGTCGCCGTTGGGCACGTCGCTGGTGATCTCCCCGATTTTGTGCGGCTGGCCGTTGTAGGTGTATTCGAGGGCGACGCCCACCACCTGGTCGGGCTGCACGTTGAGGTTAATGCTGATGAAGCCGAGTTGTTCGTTGTACGAAAATTCCGACGGCGACAACATACGGGCGCGCACTTTTTCGAAGTCGCGGATCTGGACGAGATTGTATTCGTTGGTCAGGCGCGACACGACTTTGTCGGCTTTTCGGATATCGGAGTTGGGATCGGTGATATCGCTGGCGAGTTCGGGGTACAGGCCGTTGTTGACGTTGTCGGGCAGGGGTTTGCCTTTAATGTCGTAATAAATCGGCGTACGGGTAAACGCGTCGTTGAAGGGGTCGGGTTCGGCCAGGTCGGTCAGGGCCACGATGTCGCGCACGTTTTCGGTGGCGAGTTTGTCGTTGGTGATCCAGACCTGGATCTGGGTAATGTTGAACAGCGACTGCGGCACGGGCAGGCAGGACATGGCCGGTTCGAATTCGCCGCGGTTCCAGTGGCTGATGAAGAAGTGACGGTTTTCGTCGTATTCGTCGGCCTGCACTTCAAATTGTTGCACCTGGGCCGCGCCTTGCAGGGTAATGCTCTGCTGGCGGGAGCGCTGCTGACTGGCGAGCAAGGTGGCGCGCAAGTGACCGAATTTGAGTTCGGTCATGACGCCGAAGAGGTTGGTGGCGCCTTTGATGAGTTGGGAGCGCAGGGGCATGGAAACGTTGCCCGCCTGGATATTCTGGATGATTTCGTCTTCGGAGAAGCCCTTGGTATCGTAGTGGAGCTTCATCTGGTTGTCGATATCGAAGGTCGCCTGGGTATTGTAATTGAAGTTGAGGTTGAGTTTTTCCCCGATTTTGCCCGTGGCGCTCATGTTGATGTCCATGTCAAAATCGAAGTTGCCGTTGCGCTGCTGGCGCAGGGTCAGGATGGGGTTCTGGATCTTTTGGTAGTTGTAGCCAAAAGTCAGGTTGATATTGCCCTGGGGACGGATATCGACGTTGGTTCCGCCAAAAAGGCGATCGATCAACGAGGTTTTGACGTCGAATTTGGCGATCGGATCGTCGAGGCCCACAGATTTACCGCTGGAGGAGACGCCCTGGAGGCGGTCGAAATATTCGCGCTGTTGTTGTTCTTCGCGCCACTTGAGGTAGTCGTCGAAGGTCATGTAGGTAGGGGCGCGGTAAAATTCATCGCCGATTTTTTCGGTGATGATGTACATATTGGTTTCGGGGTCGTACTCAACCTCCTGCTGAATGGCCTTGGGGTCGTTCAGGTCGACGGGATTTTGGCCGCTGCCGTTGATAAAGTCATCGTAGCGCTCCTGCAGGGGCGGCGGGGTATCGCGCACGGTTTGGGCGAGCCGGTCGGCCAGACTATTGTTGGCTGCCACGGGCCGTTCTGTCGCCACGGGGGGCGTTTTTTCGGGGAAAAAGAGGGTAAAAACATTCTCACGTACCGCTTTGGGAGCCGTAAAGGCAAAAAGTGCGGTCAAGCACAGCGTTCCGAAGGCCGCCAGCAGGATGTTCTTCTTCGTCATCTTCAAAAAAGCAGGTATAGTTGGATTCAGGGCCGGAATGAACCGGCGTGAGACAATGACGCGGGTTGCGGGAAAAGGGTTGCCTGTAGCGCCGACCGCCGCGCCGCTGTAGCGCCGACCTCCAGGTCGGCGATGCTGAGAGCAGGAACAACCCGCGATAATGCTATATTGCTCCAATCGGTATTTACCTTAAAATTCACGGGAGGAGCTTTGGCTATTAATCGCGGTTTATTTCTGCTCTCAGCATCGCCGACCTGGAGGTCGGCGCTACAGTGGCGGTCGGCGCTACAGCGACAGCGCCTTCAGCGACAATTTGATCAACTCTTCCACTTTCGTCAGCCCCGGATGGTCGCGCAACACGGCGTTGAGCGCTTTTTGCACCGCAATACGGTTGAAGCCCAGCGCCAGGAGGGCCGACAGCGCTTCTTCACGCACGGTATTGTCGGCAGCCGGCAGCAAAACAGGCGCTTCGGGCGCTTCGCGGGTGAGTTTGTCCTTGAGATCGAGGATGATTTGTTTGGATGCCTTGGGGCCGATGCCCTTGGCGCGTTGCAGCACGTGGGCCTGTTCGCCGATGATGGCCGCCCGAATTTCATCGACCGTCATGGCCGAAAGCAGCAGCAGGGCCGAGGTGGGCCCCACGCCGGTGACGCCGATCAGCTGGACAAAAAGATTGCGCTCCGTCTGCGTGGCAAAGCCGTAGAGCGACTGCCCGTCCTGCGTCACGTGAAAATGCGTATAAATGGTCGTTTTTTCCAGCCCTTGCACGGCGGTGTAGGTGCTCAGGGGGATATGAACGTGATAACCCACGCCATGAACATCCACCACCAGGAAAGCCGGACTCCGGTAGGCGATCTCGCCTTTGAGGTATGCGTACATGGGGGCGAAGGTAATCACTCCATCCAAAACCCCTTTCTGCCGAGCGCCGTGCCTTTGTCTTTTACCACGACGTAATAGAGCCCGGCCGGCAAATCAGGTACGGTAAGCGAAACCTGTTCGGCGGGTGTCAGGCTGCGCGACAGGTGCAGGCGGCCGTCGGCGCCCAGCAGTTCGACCACGACGCTCGGGGCGGTAAAATCGCGGAAGCGCAGGGTCAGGTTTCGGCGGCCGCTGTCGGGCCAAACGTCGAAGTGCGGGGCCGGGGAAGACGGGGCAGCGGCGGGCGTCAGGTTGGCGTAGGGATGCGTCATGAAAGCGATGCCGCCGTCGTTGAGCAGGTTGGAGGAAAAGTCGAAATAAGCGGCGTGCTCCTGGTGCGAGCCTTGCCCCCAGGGCGTCCAGCAGGGCGAGGAGACCCAGGCCGGCTCCCAATACAAAACGCCCGAGCCGCCCCGGTTGATGACCTCCTGGGTCAGGTCGATGAGCCATTGGCGCTGGTTGGCGGGACTGGCGGGGGCGTAGTCGGGATGGACGGAATTGATGATATTGTTGGCGTTGTCGTTGCTCTGGGTCGTCCAGATGTAGCCGGTTTCGAAGATCATGACGGCTTTGCCGGGGTAGTTTTGGCGCAATTGGGCGATCACGTTGCCCGTGCCGGCGATGGTGGTGGGTTGGTGCCAGGCCCAGTAGTACGACAGGCCGATGACGTCGAAATCGGTGACGCCGTTGTTCCAGAAGCCCTGCATGAGCCAGCCGGCGTCGGCCGGGTCGGCGATGTGCAGGGCGATTTTGACGGATTTTCCGGTGCTGTTCTCCACATCGCGCACGGCCTGGATGGCCCGGTTGAAGAGTTGGCTGTTGCGGTTCCAGTCGAGCGTCCAGCCGGCGTCGGCAGCCGTGGAGAGCAGGATACCCTTGTTGGTTTCGTTGCCGATCTGGACCATTTCGGGCAGCAGTCCTTCGGCGTCGAGGGCCAGCAGGGTGGAGGAAACGTAGTTGTAGAGCGAGTCTTTGAGCAGGGGCAGGTTGTCGACCACGCCCTGCCAGGCTGCCGGCGCGAGTTGGTGGCTGGGGTCGGCCCAGCGGTCGGACAGGTGGAAATCGAGCAAAACGGCCATACCCAGGGACCGGGCCCGCTGGATGCTTTGTCGCACGTCGTTGAAGTCGGCGTAGCGCTGGCCATTGTTGAGGGTATCGTACCAGGCCGGGGTGTGCCAGAGGCGCAGGCGCACGAGATTGCAGTTGTGGTCGGCGAAGATCTGGTAGGGGTCTTTGGGCTGGTTGTTTTCCTTGTACACGACGCCGCAGTCTTCCATTTCGTTGACGTAGGAGAGGTCGGCGCCGAAGAAGAAGGATTGGGCGGGCAGCAGGCGGGCGCCGCTCAGCAGGATCAGGGCAAGGAGAAAACGAAAGGGATAAGTCATCGTAGAAATCAGCCGATTGATAAGGCTCGGGCGACAAGATAGAACAGATTCGCACCTTCTGCATCGCTGGTATGCAGCGTCCCCCCCCCTTCAGAAAAAAATACCGTGAGATCTCGGCCATACCGGTTGGCATTTACACTGCCTGGATGAAGGAATGGCCCTTTGCAAAAATCCGCGCAAACCCGCGTCATTCGCGTCATCCGTGTTGCCATCCTGTCCCGACGGGCTCCTGTGTTCAGGGAGGGGCAACAAGATTCATCACTCATCGCTCCCCTCTCATCATTCCTCCTTCCCCCTTCATCCCCCGCTTTCCGTCATTCATCCGCTCTTTTTTGCCGTCCTCCTGCCTGCAGGCGCATTTTCGCAGCAACAAAAACACATTATTCACTCAAACAAAATTTGCGCTATGAAAACGAATCTGTTGAAATTCGCGGTATTCCTGCTCCTGGCGGTTGCACTGACGGCGACGGCGTGCAAAAAAGACAAAAACGATCCGCTGCTGCAGGACGCCATCGAAGGGCGCTGGACGGTGGAGTCGTTCAAAGTCGCCGGTACCGAGCTCATGGGTACGGTGGTCTCCGGGGCCACGATTACCTACGAACCCAAGGCGAAAGACAACAAAAAAGGCGACTTTACCCAGACGGTGCGGTACATCGAAGAAGGCCCTGAAACCCTCGAAGGCCACTACGAAGTGATCGCCCAGGATCGTATCCGTATGATCTTTGAAAGCGATACCTTGGTGCTCCGGGCTGAAATCGACGACAAACGCCTCGAACTGGCCGGCGAACAGGACGGCCTGCCGATCCAGCTCAAAGCAAAACAGTAGTTTTTTTAATGCTGAATGATGAATGAGGAATGATGAATGGTTTATAAGGGTTTATATCAATCACGACGAATTCCTCATTCATCATTCCTCATTCATCATTCCTCATTCATCATTCAGCATTCATCATTCAGCATTCCTCATTCATCATTCATCATTAAAAAAACGTGCGCAACAAACTCCTTCTCGCATTTGGGCTGAACGCCTTCTTTTATCCGGTGTTGCTGTATGTCAACCTGGATGAATACAGCAGAGCGTGGTCGGCGATATTCGGGGAGTTGTTTCCGATCCTGTTTTCGGAGTACGTGGCGGGTGCGCTGGTGATTTTCGGATGGTTGTATGTGGCGGAGTGGCAGCACGCGCGGTTTGAGCGCTGGTTTGGCGAAGAAATCATTTCGCGGGGCGAGTTTTGGCCCAATCTGGCGGCCATATTGGTGTTTGCCGCGGCCAATCTGGCGATCAATTACCTGTCGATACGGGGAGTGTACTGGATGCAGATTTATTTGTTGGGGAGGGCCGACCAGGCGATTGTCGCCGATACGGAATACAGCCGCATGTCGATGCGGTTTACATACGTCAATTACGTCATCATGTCGCTGTTTGTGTATTACCTGCTCACCAATCGCCGCATTCAGCAGCGGGCCCGGGAAGTGGCGCTGCGCGCCGAACGCGCCCAGAAAGAACAGGTGGAGGGCCAGTATGCGCAGTTGCGGCACCGCGTCAATCCGCATTTTTTGTTCAACAGCCTCAGCACGCTGTCGTCGCTGGTGCAGGTCGACGGCGAACGCTCCGAGCAGTTCATCGACCGCCTGTCGAAAGCGTACCGCTATATGCTCGAAAACCGCGACCGCCAGACCGTCGCGCTGAAAGCCGAACTGGAATTTTTACAAGCCTACGCCTTTTTGCTGCGGACCCGCTTCGGCAACAAATTTCAACTGGATATCAATTTGCACCCCTCCGTCGTCGAACGCGGCCAACTGGTACCCCTTAGTCTCCAGGTGGTGCTCGACCGCGCCCTGCGCCACAACCGCATGTCGGCCCAGGCGCCGCTCACGGTCAGCATTCGCAGCGAAAACGACGCGATATTGATCCAAAACAACCGCCAGCCCCGCCTCGAACCCGATCTCAGCATCGGCGACAGCGACTGGACCGTATTCGAAAATTGCTATGCCCTGCTCGACAACGGCAACCGCCGCGTCAGGGAATGGGCCGACGATAAAACATGGACCGTGAGTATACCAGTGATGAGTGATGAATACTAAACGAAAATGGATCATGGCCGCCGGGCTGATGCTGGTTTATCTCCCGCTTGGCATTTACGTAAACAGCGACGACCGCAGTTGGTCGGCGCTGGCGGGGCGGTTTTTCCCGGATTTTGTGTTGCAGTATGGGGTGAGTACGGTCATCACCTTCGGATGGATCACGATGGCGGAGCGGATGCAGCGTTTATTGCGACGTTATCTCGATGAATACATTCTGCGGCCGGGCGTGATCTGGCCCAACCTGCTGGCCGGTTTTTTGTTTTTTGGGCTGAGCATGACCGTCATCGTTGCGGTCCTGAAAAGTACGGAATGGCTGTTTTACGGGGCAATGGGCATGCAATACCCGGTTGCCGACCTGGAGCACGCCACACGCGCCATTTACGGGCAGTTTGCCACTTTATCCCTCTGTGTTTATGTGCTTATTGCCAACCGTCACATTATGGATTACAAGGAAGAAGTACAAGTCAGGGCGGAACAGTTGGAAAAAGAAAACCTGTTGTCGCAATTCAATGCATTGAAAAGCCAGGTCAATCCGCACTTTTTGTTCAACAGCCTCAGCATCCTGTCGTCGCTGGTGCGCAAGGACCCCGAGTTGTCCGAGCAATTCATCGACCGTTTGTCCAAAGCCTATCGCTACATTCTCGAACAGCGCGATTCCGACCTGGTGCCCTTGCGCACCGAGCTGGATTTCCTGCAGGCTTATGCTTTTTTATTGCAAACCCGCTTCGGACACAAATTCGAAGTACGAGTCGATCTGCCCGACTCCACCGTAGAAACCGCCCGGATACCGCCGCTCACGCTGCAACTGTTGGTGGAGAACGCGGTCAAGCACAACCGCATGTCGGAACAGGAACCACTGTTGATCCGGGTGGAAGCGGCGGGTGGACAACTGGTTGTGCGCAACCCCTTCCGGCCCCGGGGCGAAACGAAGCATTCCACCGGCGTCGGGCTGCAAAATATCATCAACCGCTATGCCCTGCTGACCGACCGCCCGGTGTGGGCCGGAGAAACCGAACGGGAATTTGTGGTTCGGGTCCCTTTGTTGACGCATACCGATTTCAACCATTCCAACGACTGATCGTATGTACAAAGGCTCCTTCGTTTCGCTTCTGATACTCGTCGTCCTGTGGGTCCGCGCCGCGTCGTTGCCTGCGCAAAGCAACCCCGACAGCCTCTGGCAAGCCTGGCAGAACACGGCCCTGCACGATACCATGCGGCTCAAAGCGCTGCAGTCGCTTACCTGGGGTATGCTGAATAAAAATCCGGATTCCGCCTATGCCTTGTCGCAACAAGAGCTGGATTTCAGCAGGCAGCGTGGCTATAAACTATGGGAAGCCAAGGGATTGTACAACATCGCCACCTATTATTACAACAAGAGTGAATATGCGCAGGCCATGGATTTTTATCAAAAAAGCCTCGAGCTGCGCATTGAAACAGGCGACCTGAAAGGCGAAGGGGCGATCTACGGCAATTTCGGCGTGATATACAACCAGCAGGGCAACAACCTCAAAGCCCTGGAATACCAACTCAAATCAATGGCGATCAACGATAAAATCCGCGATACGCTCGGCCTTTGCGCCAATTACAGCAACATCGCTATAATATACCAGCAACAGGACAACCAGGAAAAAGCGCTTGAATATTATGAAAAAGCCTTGCATTTGTATGAGCATTTGAATAAAAAAGGCAGCATTTCACTGATCTATAACAACATTGGTAATCTATATTCCAGCAATGAGGAACCGGATCGGGCGCTCGAATATTTTTATAAAAGCCTGGAAATCCGGACCGAACTCGGCGACCGGGTCGGACTGGCCATCACGACCTTCAACATAGGCTCCGCTTACGTCAAAAAAGGCGATTTCCGTCACGCCAATTCCTATGTCACACAGGCGATCGATATGTTTCGCCAGCTCGGCGATCAAAGCGGTCTGTCGCACGCCTATTACCTTCTGGGCGATATCGCCAACAAACAGGATCACCCCCAGGGGGCCGTCAGATGGTGCACGGAATCGCTGCAGCTATCGCGCGAACTGGGAATCGTGAGTATGCAGCGCAACGCCTGCCATTGCCTGTACAAGGCCAACAAATCCATGGGTAAATACGCCGAGGCGCTGACTTTTCACGAGCAGTACAAACTGTTTACCGATAGTCTGAAACAAGGCGAGATAGAACTCCAACTCAATCAGCTGGACTTTGAAAAAGACCTGCTCACCGACAGCCTGGCCCGCGAGGAGGAAAGGCGCGAACTCGAAGTCGCCTACCAAACCGAGCTCAACAAAAAGACCCGCAACACCAATATCCTGCTCGGGGTCGGTCTCGGCGTGCTGGTACTGGCGCTGTTTTTCCTGAGCGGCATGTTGTACTTCCGGAAAAACTCGGCCCAGCTGACACTGCGCACCGAAATCCTTGAAAAACAACCGCTCCTCAACGAAATCGCCTTGCTGAAAACCCAGGTGAATCCGCATTTTTTGTTCAACAGCCTGAGCATTCTGTCGTCGCTGGTGCAGGTCAACCCCGAGTTGTCGGAGCAGTTTATCGATCAATTGTCGAGGTCGTACCGGTATATTCTGGAGCAGAAAGACCAGTCGCTGGTAAGCCTCCGTACGGAGCTGGAATTCATTCGTTCCTATGCTTTTTTATTAAAAATCAGGTTTGAGAAAAAGTTCGACCTGCAAATACAGCTCCCGGAGGCCCTGCTCGACAGCAGCAAAATCGCCCCGCTGACCCTGCAACTGCTCATCGAAAACGCCGTAAAGCACAACCGCATGTCGCAGCGCGAACCGCTGGTGGTCGAAGTATTGGTAGCGGGCAACACCCTGATCGTCAAAAACCGCCTGCAACCTCGATCCACCCCCGACACGTCTACTGGCATAGGCTTGCAAAATATCGTCAACCGATACGCCCTGCTCAGCGACCGACCGGTGGTTACCGGCCCGCAAGGAGAAGATTTCATCGTCCGCATCCCCCTTTTATAAAAGGAAAGATCATCTCATTACCCCATTACCCCATTACCCCATAACCCCATTACCCCATTAGTACATTAGCACATTACCCCATTAACCCATTAGCACATTAACCCATTAGCACATTAGCACATTAGCACATTATGAACACCATTATCATAGAAGACGAAAATCTTACAGCCCAGCGGCTCGAAGGATTGTTGAAAAAATACGATCCTGCGATAAAGGTATTGGCCACTTTGCCTTCGGTGGAGGAGTCGGTGCAATGGTTGCGGCGCCACGATGCCCCCGATCTGGTGTTTATGGACATTCACCTCGAAGACGACCTTTGTTTCAAGATATTCGAGCTGGCGCCCCTGCATTCGCCGGTGATTTTTACCACGGCTTACGACGAGTACATGATCAAGGCCTTCAAGGTCAACAGCATCGATTATCTGCTCAAGCCCGTCAACCCCGACGAGCTCACCGCGGCCCTGGAAAAATTCAAGGCTTTGAAATCGCAATTTGCCAAACCCGATTTCGATACCCTGTTGCAGTACATCGGGCAGCGCGCACCGGAGTACAAAACCCGTTTTATGATCACCGTGGGCAACAAGATCCGCAGCATCGAAACGGCCGACATCGCCTATTTTTATTCGGATGAAAAAATCACCTTCATGGTCACGCGCGAAGGGCAGCATTTGCCTATCGATTTCAGCCTCGACAAATTGAATACCCTGCTCGATCCCCGGCAGTTTTTCCGCGCCAATCGCCAGTATCTGGTGGGTTTTGAGGCAATTCAGAACGTTTTTACCCATTTCAAAGGCAAACTAAAACTCGAACTGCTGCCCAAAAACAAACACGAGGTGTTCGTCAGCGGCGACCGCATGACGGATTTTAAAGAATGGTTGGGCAAATAAACTGCAACGTTCTTGCCCGCGCAGTAGTCTATACTCCACAGGCTACGCGTTATGAAAACAATCCTCCCTTTGTTGCTCCTCTGTCTGCTCGCGGCTCCTCCGCTCCGGGCCGATGAGGCTCCCGGCTGGACGCTCCTGCTCACCGAAGCGGAATGGTCGGCCGACGACATCATCCGGGTGCCGTTTACCCTGACGGGCACCCTGATTACCGTGCGGGCCAGGGTGGATACCACCGAGGGCAATTTTTTCTTCGATACCGGCGCCAGCGGTTTGTTGCTCAACAGCCGCTATTTTCAGGATCAGGCGGAAGGCCCCGGTCACAGCTCCGCAGGCGGCGTCACCGGCCGGGTACGGGTGCTGGGCGCAATACAGGTCGATACCTTCGGGCTCGACAACCTCGTGGCCGCCGATATCCGCGCCGAGCTGCTCGACCTCTCCCATATCGAAAATGCCAAAAAAGTCGACCTCATGGGCATTATCGGCTTCGAAGTGTTTCAGGACTACGAAGTGTTGTTCGATTATGCCGCTTTCCGGCTCGTCCTGATCCGGATCAATAAAAAAGGCGTACCGCTGACGCCCCTGCCCGAATGGGAATACCAGCTGCGCGAAAGTTTCCCTATTTCTGTGGCGGGGCACGTTGCCGTGGTCAATATCCGTTTTCCCCGTACGCCCGCCCTGCGCTTCGCCCTCGATTCGGGCGCCGAACAAAACATGATCGACAACCGGGCCGGCGACCGTTTTTTGAAAGAAAACTTCGAGATCGGCAAACGCATCAAACTGCGCGGCGCCGGCAAAAAAAGCATCGAGGTACTCAGCGGCAAACTGCTCAATGTGCGCCTCGATTCCCTGTCTTTCCGCCCGATGGCGACCCTTTTGGCCAACCTCAACGAAATCAATAAAACCTACGAAACCGAGGTGGACGGCATTCTCGGCTACGAATTTTTGTCGCAGTACCCCGTCTCCGTCAATTATAAAAAACGCCGTCTGACGTTCTACCGATCCGTACGACCGTGATCTTTGTAACATCATGACGTCTAAAGCAACTTGAAGTATATGATGAAGGTTTTGGAAATAGATTGGAGGCAGGTGGGGGGGCAGCCTGCTCCTGTCAGGGTACTATTACCCTCAATCCCATATTTCACACTACCCCCAGCCCCAAGTTTCACCCCACCCCCAGCCCCTCCCCCTCCGGGGAGGGGAGCCGATTGTGATTTGTTTTTAGCAAAAGAAAGTGATCAAAACGTCCACATGCCACCATCCGCCCCCCTCCCCCTCCGGGGAGGGGCTGGGGGAGGGGTGAAAAATGGGGGAGGTACTGGCGTTGGGATAAATACCGGCGCGGAAGCCAACACCCCCTCCACCCTCCAAACCACCCTCACCGCCCTCCTCTTTCTCCTCTTCTCCCTCCCGCTCGCGGCCCAGGTCGACACGGCCAAAAGCCGGTACGGCGCGTATTTTATTCAGGGCGCCGAGGTGGTGTTCGAGTTCGACCGGCGGGTGTATGAAAAGGGTATTCGATCGGCCGACAGCGCGGCGGTGGATTTTGCCGACCTGGATATTCTGCAGGTCACCGTGTCGGGCGATTTCAACAACTGGTCGGCCGAGGGGTGGGTGCTGCAGCGCATGGATGAAAACCGCTATCAGCTGCGCAAACACCTCAAGGATTTTAAAGACGCGCCGAGCTGGCAGTTCAGGTTTTTGATCAACGGGGCCTATTGGGCCGATCCCGGCGCCGACGTCAAGCGGGGCGACGGCATGGGGCGCTACGATATTCCGCCGCCGGAATTGCCGCCGCCATCCGGCGATTCGGGCAATGTGGTATTCAGTTTGCGCGGTTTTACCGACAAAAAGCGGGTGTTGCTCTCGGGCTCTTTCAACAACTGGGACGAGAAAAACTACCGCATGCGCCGCGTCGACGGCGGCTGGGAAATGCGCCTGCCGCTGCCGCCGGGCGTGTACGAGTACAAATTTATCGTCGACGGCGAATGGATAGAAGACCCCGCCAACCGCGAAAAAAAGGTCAACCAGTACCATACCTACAACTCCGTTTTGCGCGTCACGCAACCCACCCGCTTTATATTACTGGGACATCTGGAAGCCCGGGAAGTCGTGCTGGCCGGCAGTTTCAACAACTGGAACGAACACGCCCTGAAAATGCGCAAAACCGCCGCCGGCTGGGAAACCGAACTACCACTGACCGGCGGAAAACACCTGTACAAATTTATCGTCGATGGCAAATGGATGACTGATCCGGGCAATCCGCGCACGGAAACCGACCGCAAGGGGAATGTAAATTCGGTGTTGTTTGTGCGTTGAATTACACCATCCACACCGCCAAAAACACCGCCCCGACCAGCAACACCAGCCCGAAACCTGTCAGCACCGGCCGGCGCAAACTGGCCGCGCCGTTGAACACACTGACGAGCAGTTTGAACACGGAATTGGACATGACAGCCAGCAGGATGATGATCGCGGCTTCGCGCTGCGAATCGGCGTTGGCGGCCGACCATTTGGCCGTGCTGATCGTGATCGCATCGATGTCGGCGATACCGGCAACGGCCCCGGAGAGATAGGTGAGGGCGGGGTCGAGCCATTGCCGCGAGCCAAACATCAGGTAGGTCACGGCCACGTACAGGATGATAAAAAACAGGGCGTTTTTGAGGTCGAGCGGGTTGCCGGGCGCCAGTTGCGGCGCATCGGGCTCGTCGGGCCGCGCGCGCAGCACCCGCCAGGCGGGAATCAGGCTCAGCAGCAACATCAGTGCGAGGGGCGGCAGCAGCCGCAGGGCAATGGGGAAGGAAAAGATCGAACTCAGCAAAAATACCCGCACAAACATGATCGAAGAAGCCGTCACGATACCGGAACCGAACGCCGCGGCCATGTCGGGGCGCTCGCGGCTGCGCGCCGAAAACACCCAGGCGACCAGCGTGGAGGAAAACAAACCGCCGACCAGGGCCGTCAGCAGAATGCCCTTGTGGGGTTTGCCGAATTTGAGCAGGAGGTAACCGGTGAAACTGATGCTGAGCACCAGCACCGCGATCCAGCCCATGTCGCGCAGATTGAGCAGGTTTTCCGGCCCGAACGGCTCGTCGGGGAGCATGGGCAGGATGAGCAGGGCGAGCACGATAAATTTGATAAAGGCAAAAAGCTCGTCTTCGGTGATCCGCTGGATAAACCCGTGCAATTCGTCTTTCAGCGACAACACCAGCGTCATCAGCACCACCACGGCCAGCGATTCGCGCACGTAACCCGAGGCAATCGCAACGCCCAGCAAAAGGGTCAGCATGAGGGCGATCTCGGTCGTCAGGCCCATTTTGTGGTGCAGGGTCTGGACGTAATACGCCACGGCGACCACCCCGAAAAAACCGGCCAAAACGACGATCAGCGCCGCGTCGAGGCCCGATTGGCCCATCCAGCCGGCGCAATAACCCAGCATTGCCGTGAGGATGAACGTGCGAATACCGCCGATGTGCGCCGGCTCGTCGTGGGTGTTGAATTCCCGTTCCAGACCGATAATCAGTCCAACCCCGGCTGCCGTAAGCAGGCCGGTGAAAAACGGGGTCAGGATGGTGTCGAGAGAAGCAAACAAGTCCATGGCTGACCCAAATGTAGCCGCTTTCAGGCATTCGTCACCCACTTTGCGGCATTCGTCCACTCCTTTTTGGCCGACCCGGTCTGCCGGGGTCACCTTTGTTTCAACAAAAACATGAAAGCTATGACAACGATCTCCCTTCCCGTTTCCGGCTACCCTCAAATGACCGACGATCAACTGATCTCCCTGGTGAGTTCCGGCGATCAACAAGCCTTTGCCACCCTCTACGGTCGCTACACCCGGCTGCTGCAATCGGTGCTGATGCGCTACCTCAACGACGCCGAGGCCGTGCAGGAAGTGCTGCAGGATGCTTTTTTGCGCGCTTTCCGCAAACTGGACCATTTCCGCGGAGAAGCCAAATTCTCCACCTGGCTCTGCCGCATCGCCGTATCGCTGGCCATCAGCCGCCGCCGCACCCGGCGTTATGCCGCCTGGTCGGCGCTCGACGAACGCGAAACCGCTGCCAGTACCGCCTGGAACGAAGGCGGCGCCACACTCGACAAACAAGACATGCGGCGCCTCATCGAACGGGCATTCCGCCAACTCAACGAACAGGACGTCATCGCGCTCGACCTTTTTTATTTCCGCGAACAAAGCATCGAGGAAATCGGCCGCCAAACCGGCTGGACGACCACCAACGTAAAAAGCCGGCTCTCCCGCGCCCGCCAGCGCCTGCAGCGGGTGATGTACGAGCAAGGCCTCCACGCTGAATACTGCGTTTAACGTGTCAATTCATTTATCATAAGTTATGAAAAACAAAGTCTTTCTTTTCCTGCTGTGCGCCGCCCTTTCGAATACCCTGGCCATGGCTCAAAAACAGTTGCCTCCAAGCGCTTTGCCCGCGGCCGAAAATCTCACTTACACCCTGGTCAAAGCCCTGCAACGCGCCGGTTTCGAGCTGCCGGTCCGCGCCGGCACGACCGCTCCGGCCGTCAGCCGCGCTGCCGAACTGCGACTCGATTCGACCAAGACCTTTTATGGTTACGATCTTAACGGCACGCCGGATTCCACGCCCCTGTTCCGAACCGTGTACCAGTACCCCGACCCGCTCGTCAGCGTCGCAACCGAGTATCAGTACGACGGAGGCGCCTGGATCACGCTCAACCGGAGCACGCAGTATTCCGACGACCAGGGCCGTCTCGTAGAGGTTTTTGCCGAATTGTTCGACCCGCTTACCCATGATTTCCGACCCGATTCGCGCCTGGAAATCTATCCGCGAGGCGACTCTCCCGAACTGATCGACTCCGCCTTCACCACCTATTGGTCGGTCGAAACCAACGATTGGGTGGAACTGAT
Organism: Saprospiraceae bacterium; assembly: GCA_020849825.1. Lineage (GTDB taxonomy): Bacteria > Bacteroidota > Bacteroidia > Chitinophagales > Saprospiraceae > M3007. Next base: position 6,227 of record JADZFP010000503.1, on the reverse strand, counting down.
CACCATCTGGAATACGTACGACGACCAGGAACAACTGCTCGAAAGCCTCACGCGGCTCAACATTCTCGGCGACTTTTTGCTGTTCCGCGATGTATTCACCTACGACGATTTTGGCAACAACACCCTGATCGAATCATTCGCCCTGCTGGGCCAGGATGAATTTCCCGCCGGCCGCCGCGAAATGACCTACAACCAAAACAACCAGCTGATGACCGTTACCGCGCTGTCGCTCGATGATTTCGGCGTATACCAGCCCCAAAGCCAGGTGACCTATGCCTACACCGTATTCGGCAACGAGGCTCAGGTGAACAGCTACGAATGGAACGGCGCCCAGCAAAACTGGATTCAAACGGAAAGCATTACCTACAACTACGACAACCAGCAGCGCGTCGTCGCCAGAGAAACCCGCTTTTTCCATCAATCCGACCCGGAAGAGCGCGAACTGGTCAATTTCGAATACGTGGAAGGCGCCGACCTTGCTCTGGAGACCTTGTTTATCTGGGACAGCGCATCGGAGACCTATTTCCTCTCCGACAAGAAATACTACTACTATTCAAGCGGCTCCACCGCCCTCGATCCTACCCCCGAACCGGTACAACAGCTGAGCGTATCGCCCAACCCGACACAGGGACTCGTGCGGCTTTCCGTCGGGGAAGAAACCGGTATTCAGGTCTTCAGCCTGTCGGGACAACTGATGCAGTCGGTCATCTTGCAGCCGGGTCAAATGCTCGATTTGAGCGCATTGCCGGCCGGTATCTATTCGATCAGCGCCCGTGATACCCAGGGTTATTACCTGGGCAAAGTTGTGAAACAATAACAGGCCATCCCCAATCCGTGACCTGACGCAAAGAGTAATCGTTTTTCATACTACTTGTAACATCGGGACGGTTTATGCCGTCCCATGTTACTATCTGAAAAACATCAACCCCATCAACCCCATCAACCTCATAAACTTTCATCAACTATATAAGCTATGTTCTCCCGTCTCTTTTTCATCGCCCTGCTCGCCCTGACGAGCCTGATGGCCTGCCGAACGGCTCAAGTTGCCGTCAACCCCCGCCTCGATGCCAAAGCCATGACTGTAAAAGGCCGCAACGGCCTGATGATCGGTCAGGTGATCCGCTACGGCGATTACCGTACCGAGCCGGTGCGCCGGGGCTGGACGAAAGGTTACGACATTCCATTTTTCGTACGCTTCCGGGGCGCCAAGGAGAAGATCAGTTACGTTCAGCACGGCGCGGCCGGTTTGCAGGCAGATGTATTCTGCGTCAGCAAATTCAAAAGCACCGAAATCCAGTGGGCATCCGAGTTTTTCAGCATTCCACTCGATTATAAAAACTTTTTTGCCGGAAATATCAATTTCGGTGAAGGGCGCCCGGGCTGGGATTTCATTCTCCACAACCCCAACGGAGACTTCATGCGCGAACAGGAATCGGCCGGTTTTGCCCAAAACGGCGCACGCCGCATCGACATCACGCCGATCCGGGGCCTGCAAGGCCAGCCCGACTGGATGAAATCACTGGCCGTGTATGGTCATGAGTTTCATCTCGACGGCCAGGTAATCGGCGCCGTATCGACAGTTAACAAGGGCACTGTCTGGATCGACGAAAGCCTCGACGCCGAAACCCGCACCGTGGTGGCCGCCATCGCGACCGGATTGTTGTTGCGCACCGACGTGGAAGGGGTCGACATGAGCCCTGTACAGTAAATCATTCTAAAAAAATTCAGCTATGAAACAATTGCTTTTCCTGGGTAGCCTCCTGCTGCTCAGCCTTTCCGCCTGCAAAAAAGACGAGTCTGACGACCCCGTCGTTCAGCCCCAACTTCCGGCCATCAGCCAGATCAAATGGTCGGACAACGACCATCTGCGCTTTATTTACAATGAAAAAGGCCAGCTGGCCGAACTGCGCAACCAGTGGCAGTACCTGGCCGGCGATCCGTCGGCGATCCGACTGCTGATCGATCAGTTCAGTTACGACGCGCAGGGCCGGATCACGCAGGTCAGTTCTACCGGCGGGTTCAAGGCCAATTATTTTTACAACGACAACCTGATTGAAAAAGTAGAAGAACTGGCGCCCGGCGGCGCTGTGTTGAACATCATCACCTACCTGTACAACCAGGGCCGGATAATTGGCCAGATACGCGAGTACGCCAATGGGCCGGGCGAATTGCCGACAACGTACAAATATCAGTTTACCTACGATGCGCGGGGCAACCTGGTCAAACAGGAGATTTTGCGCGAAGAGCCGGGTGGCGAGTATCTTTTGCTCAATACGATCGAGTACCTCGACTTTGACCAAAAAGTCAATCCGGCCGGCTGGACGACGCAGTACCCTTATTTGCCGACCTATGCGTTCCACAAGAACAACCCCGGCAAAATGCTGTACTACACGCCCGACAACGATACCCAGACGACCACCTATCGCTACGAATACGGCGCCAACGGCCTGCCCACGGTCAAATACGAGACCCGACCCAATGGCCAGTTTACAGGACGATATGAATATTAAGGGGATTAATAGCATGTTTGGGATTTTTTGCCGCCGGCAGAAAATCCCAAACATGCTCTAACGGAATTTGCTGACTTTTGCGCCCCGTTTTTATTCCTTATGGCTCGCAAGAACAAACTCCGCAAATTCGCTGAAATCCTGTCGTTTCCCAACGTGTACGAGTGCTACAACGTGCAACAGCCCTCGCTGGTGGGGGCAGGCATGCAACCCGTCGAACTGAAAGGGCGCTGGCAGGAAGCGCATTTTCACAACGAGCTGCCCATCACCCTCGAACTGGCCTGCGGCGGCGGCGAATACACGGTCGGGCTCGCCCGGCGTTTCCCCGATCGCAATTTTATCGGGGTCGACGTGAAGGGCAACCGCCTCTGGAAAGGCGCCCGGGAGGCCCTGGAACAAAATATGGGCAACGCCGGCTTTTTGCGCACCCGCATCGAAGTGATCGAACATTTTTTTGCGCCGGGAGAGGTGGCCGAGATATGGATCACCTTCCCCGACCCATTCCCGCGGGCAAGCAAGGAAAACAGGCGGCTTACGTCCGCTTTTTTTCATGAAAAATACCGGCAAATACTGGCCCCCGGCGGACTTGTACACCTCAAACACGACGACCCGGATTTTTACCGCTTCACACTCGACACCATAGCCGCCGACCCGCGCTGCGAACTGCTGTACCACAACGACGACATCTACGCCGGAACGCTCGCTTTCCCCGAACTGGAAATCCAGACGCTTTACGAATCCATGCACCTGGCAGCGGGCAAAACCATCAAATACGTGCGGTATCGCATCAGCTGACAGCCTGTTTGGCCGGTGATCAATTGATCTGGACCTTTCGTCAGGTTTTCACGACCCCCGCCCTGCACCGGCCGATCTTTGAGCTATGAACCTGCCCGAAGATTTCAGCCGCCCGCTTGCCCGTATTGCCCTCGAAGAAACGAACAGGGGCAACCGGATTGTCGAAATTGCGCGGGGCTGGCCCGAAGCGCGTACCGTTCTGGTTTTTCTTGGGCAGCCTTTCAAGGGCGATTATCCGGCTGCATCGCTCGAATACCGCGAGATCGACGACCCGCACTACTGGAAATCGGAATACTTCGATCCGGCAACGGGGCATGTACTGGCCTGTAAATTCGGCGACGAACGTTGAACCATGATTCTCCTGTCGATTACGGCTGTACTCCTTGCTGTACTGTGTACGCTGATGGCGCCCGTCAGCATCTATCTGGCGCTTTTTGCGCCCATGGCCATGGACGCGCCGGGTTCGGAGCATTCGCCGGGGAAATGGTGTTTTGTCGCGGCGCTGTTTATCGCGCCGGTGGTATTGATCCCCTCCGTTTGGTACGCCTGGGCGGCAATTTTGAACGCTCGACACGGCGTAGCGCTGGGCTGGTGCGGGGCGGGTTTGTCGCCGCTGGCGCTGGGTTGGTACTTGCTGGAAAACAACTGGTTTGATAAAAAAAAGCCGCCGGCATGATTGTATTGGTCGTGATCGTTTTGTTGTTCTCAGGACATGCCGTTCTTTGGGCCTGGTACTTTCCCCGGCATTGCCTCAGCGGCCGCAGGGTAAGGTGGAGCGAGCGGTACGGAGCCTTGTGGAAATGGCTGATTAAACGTATTGGCAAACACCATGAAAGATAATTTTTCCCAACAATCGGCGCAGTACGCCCAATTCCGGCCAATTTATCCGCCGGCCTTGTACGATTTCATCCTCTCCCTGACGCCCGGCAGACACCGGGCCTGGGATTGCGCCACAGGCAACGGCCAGGTAGCGGCCGTGCTGGCCGATCATTTCGGGGAAGTACGGGCGACCGACATCAGCGCGCAACAACTGGAGCACGCCATTCGGAAGCCCAACATCCGCTACGCTGTCGGGGCGGCGGAATCGACGGATTTTCCGGATCAGTATTTCGATCTGATTACGGTGGCGCAGGCGGCGCACTGGTTTGACTTCGAGCGGTTTTATGCCGAAGTACGGCGCGTTTTGGCGCCTGGCGGACTGCTGGTTTTGTGGGGCTATGGCCTGTTGCGCACCGAAAACCCGGCGGTCGATACGCAGCTCGATCGCTTTTACAGCGAGGTCGTCGGGCCATACTGGGATGCCGAACGCCGGCACGTCGATGAAGCCTACCGGAGTATGCCGTTCCCTTTCGCCGAAATCGGGGCCCCGGAATTTCGGATGCCGTACCGCTGGACGCGGGCGCATTTTCTGGGTTATCTGGGCACCTGGTCGGCGGTGCAACACTACCGGAAAGCCCGGGGGGAAGACCCGGTGGCGCTATTCACGCCTGAAATAGCGGCTGTCTGGCCCGAGGATAAAGAACTGGACATCTGGTTTCCGGTGTTTGTCCGTCTGGGACGGAGGCGACACGTTTCACAAGTCCAGCCCGGCTAACATTGCACACAGAGAGCGCGGCAAGTGTTTCACGCAAAGCCGCGCAAAGGCGACTGTGATTTCCACGCGTTTTTTTAATGCACGCGGAGCCGCAGAGGGATGGGAGTTTCACGCAAAACGCGCAAAAAGAAAAATCATAACTGACAAGCAAAAACTCCGCGCCTCTGTGCCTCCGCGTGCAATAAAATCCTCAGTGAACAACCGAGATTTTGACCACCGCCGTGCCGCCTTCTCCGCGGACTTGGGCGGTATACAAGCCATTGGGCAAATCTCCGATCCGGAGTTCGGTTTGCCCGGCATCCCTTACCTGCACCATTTGAACCAGGCGGCCTTCGGTGTTGAACAGCCGGATTTCCTGCACCGGCCAGTCGCCGTACTGAAGGGTGACGGTCGAATGAGCGGGGTTGGGGAATACACCGACCGATTGCCCGGCAGGCGTCGCGGTATTCGAGGAAAGGCAGATGTCGGAGAATCCGTTTTCGTAAGCCGCCCGCACCTGGGCGATTTCAGCGAAAGTATTGCCCAGGCCGCAGGGCAGGTCGGGATTGGGGTGCACCGTCCAGGCGAGCACGTATTCATCGACCTGGCCCGGCAGTATTTTGCCATAATTTTCATCCGCCACGATACCCGGCTGGGTCACGCCCAGACAACGACTGTCGCCCAGGGGAAGGTTGGCGGTACACATACTCCAGCCGTTGGCCTGCGAGGGATCGTCGGAGAAAATATAATCCGTGGCTGCGCCGCCCGACTGGTAGCCGCTTCCCCCATAAGTGATCGGCGATCCGTCGCGCCAGGAGCCGGTCAGGTAGCGGTAGTATTCAGCGGGCAAAGTAGGGTCGGTTGTGCCCGGCGGCAAAGTGCCGATGGCGGCGTTGTTGATCCCGATAAATTTTTCCATCGGAGTGCTCAAAAACGTAACCGATTGCACGGGCGGTACGCCGCTGAATGTCGGTACACCGCCACAGCTGGTACCCGGATTGCCGTCGATCTGGTCGGCGTTGTAAGCGTAAAACATGTTCAGAGCCGGGTTGCAGCCATAAAAATCATCGGAGTAACAGCCCAGATCCGGATCGACAAAAAAGCCGACAAAACAGGAGTCCAGGGCTTCAAATCCGCGGTAAATGGTTTTATGTGCAGTAAACAGGGTGTTGCTGATCGACGACTGGCCGGGGCAGTTAAAAGCCCAGGCCGTGAGCTGCACTTCCATGTTCATCCCCGAAGCGCCGGAAATGCCGTGCGGGGCGCCTGCGCCTTCGTCGTTGAACACACACCAGGCAAATTCATCGGCGACAAAAGGCGGGATACCCCGGAGCGACACGGCCGGGTAATCG
>JADZFP010000502.1 GCA_020849825.1 Saprospiraceae bacterium | reverse complement strand
CCGGCCGTTTCCTACAACACCCTGGCCGACCTGCATTACATTCAGAACCCCATCCTTTGCACCGACGGCCAGCGCCTGATCGCCACTTCGGATTTTGACCGGACTTTGTGGATATGGAACAGCACCGAACCAGCTGTGGGCCAGGCGCCCGATGTGGCGATCAATCTGAAAGCCAATAATTTATTCGTCAGAGACAATGCTGTTTTTGACGGCAAACTGGTGCTGGCCGGCCAGCAAAACGTCGCTATTTGGAACAATATACCCACCGCGGCCACAGGGCCCGACCTGATTTTTACCAACCATATCGGCACTGCCGAATTTGAATACCTGAATGCCGTGGCGTACGACAGCGCGTTTTTTTACCTCGGCGAGCGTTCCGGCAAGATCTGGCTTTGGGAACAACTGCCCGCCAATGGCAATGACAATCCGGATCTCGAAATCGTACTGCCCTACGCGCCGTTAAGCAGCCTGCACAGCGACGGCGAATACCTGACGGCGACGATACAGAGCGGTCAGCCCTACATTTATATTTTCAAAGTCGCAGAACTGCAGAACGGCAACCTTTCCCCCTGGAAAATCATCACCCGCGACCCGCCGATGCCCGGGCAGCCGCCATCTCTCCCGCTCAACCTGAGCGCCAGTGCCATCACCTTCAACGGCAGCCTCGCCATTGCCAACACGAACAACCACAACGTATTGCTTTGGGAAAACATCGAAGATGCCGGCGACCCGAACACGGCAGTCGTGCTGGGCCAGGCGCAAATGAGCAACACACAACCCGGTCTGGGCGACCAATACCTGACCCTGCCGCAGTCGTTGTGCGCCGTAGGCAATCATTTGTGGGTGGGAGAAGTCAAGTTCTCTTCCCGGATCGTTCGGTACAGTTATACAGCAAGTACGAACACGCAGGAAACCGGGCAAGTCACTTTGAGCGTCCGGCCCAATCCGGTCACCGACTTGTTGTACATCGACAGCCCTGTTTCCATTCAGGCCGTACGGGTGTTCGACGCGCAGGGCAGCCTGAGGGGAACCTTTTCCGAACAGCCCATTTCGGTAAAAAACTGGCCTTCCGGCTTATATTTTTTACAAATCAGTACAGATAAAGGCCCTGTTTTTAAAAATTTCATCAAAAGCTGAGCGCCTCGGTCAGCGCCTCCAGATCGGCTGCGTCGTTGTACACATGGGGTGAAATGCGCACAAAATCGCCCCGCACGGAAACCGAGATTTCGGCTGCTTTCAGCTTTTGCTGCACATCAGCCGGACTGACGTGCGACGGAAGTTCGACACCCAAAAGATGGGCGGCACGCCAATCGGAGGATTCGGTGTGATAACCCTGATCTGCCCATTTGGGCAGGTAGGGAGCGATCAAAGCCCGGCAATAGGCTTGTATGTTGTCGGGGCCCCAGGCAAGAATTTGTTCGAGCGCCGCAATACACATGGGTACTGCGATAAAGTTGCTTCTCTCGCCCACGTCGAATCGTCGGGCGCCGGGCTGATAATCAGATTGATAATTGACAAGTTGGGCGAAATCCTGACTGTTGCGGCGGTTGATCCAGTTTTCCTCGATGGGCTGCCCTTCTATAAAAGCCGGCCCCAGCCAGGCGTAACCGCTTGAATACGGTCCCATCAGCCATTTGCAACCGGCGCAAACCAGCGCATCGAGGCCGAATGCCTGCACGTCGAGCGGCAGCGCGCCGACACTTTGCGTGCCGTCCACCACGATCAGTCCCCCGTGGCGATGGGTTTTGGCGGCAATTTGTTCGAGATCGAAACGCGTTCCGTTGGCCCAGTGCACGTGCCCCAGGGCCACGAGGGCGGTTCGGTCGTCGATGGCTTGGAGAATACGTTCGTTCCAGATTTTCCCTCGTTGTTCTTTCCCGACCGGCATCGCTACAAATTCAAGTTCGAGGCCGCGCTCGCTGGCCAGTTTCATCCAGGGGTACACATTACTGGGAAACTGGGCATCGGCCATGATGATTTTTTGTCCGGCGCGCGCAGGCAGGTTTTGGGCTACGACAGCCATTCCGTACGACACCGAGGGGATGAGCGCCACCTCGTCGGCAGAGCGGGCATTGATCAGGCGGGCAAATAGAGCGCGTAAACGCTCCGCATCTTCAAAAAAATCGGCGGCGCTGATCCGCTGTGGCTGTCGTTTCCGCAACAGACCCGACATGCCGGCCTCTTCCACCGACTTCAGCATAGGCGACATGTAGGCGCCGTTGAGGTAGTGCTGGCCGGGGTCGAGGGAGAAGAGATGTTTTTGACAGTGGAGCAAGGTTTTCAAATTTGAAGGCTTGTGCATGGAGCATGCTGAAGCGCCCGGTATAAAACAAAGAGGCTGTCTCACAAGTCGGGCCGGCCCAAAATTGTAGCAATATTATTTCACGCAAAGTCGCAAAGCGCGCAAAGTTTGCCCCTTGGCAGCCTTTGCGGCTTTGCGTGAAACTTGTTTTGCCAGAGCCTCCTGGTTACTCAGACTTGTGAGACAGCCTCCTGAACCATTTTTTCAATATCCCTGCTCCACCAGATACCGCTCGGCATCCAGCGCGGCCATACAACCCGTACCCGCCGCGGTGACGGCCTGGCGGTAAATCTTGTCCTGGGCATCGCCGCAGGCAAACACGCCGGGGATGTTGGTAAACGTACGGCCCGGTACAGCCTGGATATACCCCGTTTCATCGAGCTTGATCCAGTCTTTGAACACGTCGGTGTTCGGATGGTGGCCGATGGCCACGAAGAACCCGGTGACGTCGAGCACGCTGCTTTCTTTCGTCTGGTTGTTGATGATCCGGACGCCTGTCACACCGGCATCGTCGCCGAGTACTTCGCTGGCTTCGGTATTCCAGTGGACGATGAGGTTGGGCGTATTCAGCACGCGCTCCTGCATGATTTTGGAGGCGCGCATCTCGTCGCGGCGCACCAGCAAGTGTACTTCGGAGCAGATTTTGGCCAGATAGGTGCTTTCTTCGGCAGCCGTATCGCCGCCACCGACGATGGCGACCTTTTGTTTGCGGAAGAAAAAGCCGTCGCACACGGCGCAGGCGGATACGCCCCGGTTTTCGAATTCTTTCTCACCCGGAATACCCAGCCATTTGGCGCTGGCGCCTGTGGCGATAATCACGGCGGGCGCATGAATTTCATGACCGCTTTCCGACCAGGCTTTGTGAACCGGCCCCGTAAAGTCGACCTTGACGATCATTTCATTGCGAATGTCGGTTTCGAAACGTTCGGCTTGCGCCTTGAAATCATCCATCATTTCCGGGCCCATGCGTCCTTGCGGGTAACCGGGATAGTTCTCCACGTCGTTGGTGATCATGAGCTGGCCGCCGGGTTGGGGGCCAGTGTACAAAACCGGGCTGAGGCCGGCCCGGGCGGCATAAATAGCGGCGGCATAACCGGCAGGGCCGGAGCCGATGATGAGACATTTTACTTTTTCCATAACGGGGGCAAAGGTAGGCGTAAGCACGCCGGAAGGATGGACTAAAACAAGGATTTTTTGGCATTGTTCGGACGTAGTCTTTCCGCAAAGCGCACATCTCGTTGAAGAATTCCGACCGGCGGTTGAATTATCCGTCGGCGCCCTTTCGTCGCCCCTACTTTTGAACCAAACAATCTTCTTATGGAAACCACCGCTTATACCCAACACCCCGAAGTGCTCGCCCTGCTCGACGATCTTCATGTTTTTGCCGCATCCCAACCAGAGGGCCAACTCAATCTCTCCGACGTCGTCGACGACCAGGGGTATCAATACGTCGATCTCGTGCTCGAAGGCGGCGGCACCCTTGGCGTGGCGCTGCTGGGCTACGTGTACGTGCTCGAACAAATGAACATCCGCTTCCTGCAACTGGCAGGCACCTCGGCCGGTTCGATCGTCTCCATGCTGCTGGCCGGCGGCGGCCCGATCGACGCCGCCAAATCCGAATGGCTGATCCGGGAAGTTGCCGGCAAGGATTTCAGCGATTTTATGGACGGCGACAAGGACGTTCAGCACTTCCTCGATGCCTTGCTCGACCCCGACAGCAAAAAGCGAAAAGTCGCGCGGTATTCGAGTAAAATCATGGACGACGTGAAGGAATGCTACGGCCTGAACCCCGGATTGCATTTTCAGGAATGGCTGAGCGGCCTGCTTCAGGCCAAAGGCGTGTATACCCTCCGCGACCTGAAAGCCCTGCGCCAACTGACCCCGGCCGGGCTGCGCCACCGCCTGGACGGTACAGCATACGGCCCCGGGCGCTTCGAGCGGGTGGCCGTCGTCACCGCCGAAGTCACCACCGAGACCAAGGTGGTTTTCCCCGATCTCGCTCCGCTGTATTACGCCGATCCGGAATCGGTCGATCCGGCGGAATTCGTGCGGGCCAGCATGAGCGTGCCGGTTCTTTTTTACCCTTATATCGCCAAAAATTTGCCCAATACGACCGATTCACCCGCACTTTGGCAGCAATTGGCCAATTACAAAGGCCCAATTCCTACGGAGGCATATTTTGTCGACGGCGGCACCTTGTCCAATTTCCCGATCTCCCTTTTTCACAACAACCAGTCCGTCCCGTCGGCGCCAACTTTCGGCGTCAAAATCGGGATCGACCGGGATACGTACAACAAAAACGAATCGTTCGGCGACTTCTTCGGCGCAACGCTGAACGCCATGATGGCCTACGGCGACAATGACTTCATCGTGCAACACCCCGATTACCGGCGTCTGATCGGCTTCATCGATTCCGGCGATTACAACTGGATGGATTTCAGCATTTCAGAGGAGGGCAAACTCGACCTTTTCGTACGCGGCGCCCGCGCGGCAGCTGATTTTTTGAAAAACTTCAACTGGGTCGCCTACAAGGATTTGAGGGCCAAATTATTGGAAATGAACGCCGTATTTGCCTGAAAAAACTTTATTCCGTCTTCAATACTGCCTGTCCGCTGCGCAATCCGGAAGATGTTGCTTTTACGGTTACAGCGCCGCGCTGCCCCTCCCGGGTGCGCACGATCAGCATGCTTTTACCGTAAAAAACCCTGCCTTCCGAGGCCTGAAACGGCGCCAGCGACACCGGGTCGCCATTGTCGACGCCGGCAATGTCGGCAGGGCCCGACAACTCGAAACGAACAAGATGGTCGGCCAGGGGGCACAAATTGCCCTCCGCATCGAGCACCTCCACGAGCACGAACGACAAATCATCGCCGTCGGCGCGGAGCAGGCTGCGGTCGGGCGTCAGGCGGACCGAAGCGGGTTTGCCGGCGGTTCTGACGAGGTCTTCGCCGATCAATTGCCCGTCGCGGTAGGCCACGGCGCGCAGGGTTCCGGGCTGATAGGGCACGCTGTCCCACATCAGGCGGTACTGTTCGAGCACCGGACCTGTGCCCAGCGGTTGTTTGGTCCGGCGGCCCAGCGAGCGGCCGTTGAGAAACAGTTCCGCTTCATCGCCGTCGGTGTAGACAAACACCGGAATCGGCTGGTTTTCAGCGCCTTTCCAGTTCCAGTGCGGCAGCAGGTGCACGGTATTGGCGCCCGGCCGCCAGAGACTTTTGTACAGGTAATAGCGGTCTTTGGGAATGCCCGCGAGGTCGACAATGCCGAAGTAGGAACTGCGCGCAGTGGCCTCCTGTTTGATCTGGCCGGCCTGTACCGCAAAGTCGCCGTAGGGCGTGGGTTCGCCGAGGTAGTCGAAGCCGGTCCAGACGAATTCACCGGCGACAAAACGGTCTTCCCATTGCCAGTTAAAATCGTCTTCGGGTATTTCGGCCCATTCGGGCGCGTTGAGGTCGTAGGAACTGATCCGGGGCTGTTGTTCGAAATCGGTCTTTTTTGCCGGTAAAACCGGATTGTAATAACCGCGTGTGCTCACCGTGGAGGCCGATTCGGAAATGATCACCGAGTGGTCGGACGCCAGTTGGCGGGCTTTGTCGTAGCGGCGGCCGTAGTTGTAACAAATGACGTCGTAATAATCCATGTGCCGCAGCGTGGCCGACTCGCGGTTGTCGCACACGAGGGTGACGGGGCGGGTGGGGTCGTTCAGGCGGAACAGGCTGGTCATCAGTTCAAGTTTGGCAAAACCGCCATTGACATTGCCCTGAATATCGCCTATTTCGTTGCCGCAACTCCAGAGTATGATGCAGGGGTGGTTGCGGTCGCGTTGCACGAAGTTGCGCACTTGCCGGCGGGCGAATTCCTGAAAATCCGTTTCCGGCAGGATGTCGGCCCGGGCATCCCATTTATCGAACAGTTCGTCTACCACCACGAAGCCCATTTCATCGCACAGGTCGAGCAACTCGGGCGCCGGAGCGTTGTGGCTGGTGCGGATGGCGTTGCAACCCATGTCGCGCAGGATCTCCAGTTGGCGTTGCATGGCGCGGTAGTTGAATGCGCCCCCGAGCGCGCCGAAGTCGTGGTGCAGACAAACGCCTTTGAGCGCGACGCGGCGGCCGTTGAGCCAGAAACCGTTGTCGGCCGAAAACCCGGCGCTGCGCACCCCAAACCGGGTGGTATACACGTCGCAAACGCCATTCTGATGGCGCACGATGGTTTGAAGGGTGTACAGATTCGGTTGCTCCACGTCCCAAAGCTGCGGGTTGAGCAGCCGGATGTTGTGGGTAAATGGATGATCCTCCCCCGCTTTGACAGGGCACGAAAGGGTGTCGCTGACCGCGGCGGGGCGGCCCGAAGGATCGAGAACTATGTGATGAACCGTTGCCGTTTGCTGCGATTTGCCGTCGTTGACGATGCGGGTGCGCACCTGCACCATGGCCCGGTCGGCGCTGATTTCCGGCGTGGTCACCTGGGTTCCCCACTGCGCGACGTGGACCGGGTCGGTCACCGTGAGTGTCACTTTGCGATAAATACCCGCGCCGGGATACCAGCGGCTTTCATGTCGGCGGGTGTCGACATACACGGCCAGCACGTTCGGCTGCCCGAACACGATATGGTCGCTCACATCGAGGTAAAAAGAGTTGTAGCCGTAGTCCCAGCGGCCGATTTCCTTGCCGTTGAGCCAAACGACGGGGAAAGCCATCACGCCGTCGAACAAAAGCGTCAGTTGTTTGCCCTTCCAGGCGGGGTCGGGCGTAAAGGTGTGGCGGTACCATCCTTCGCCTTTCCAGGGCAGTTTGCCGGTTTCGGCCGAGCCCAGCGGATCGAAGGGCCCGGCAATGGCCCAGTCGTGCGGCACCCGCACCGTTTGCCAGCCGGTATCGTCGAAAGCGGGGTTTTGCGCGCCTTTAAAATTGCCTTTGGAGAATTTCCAGGGCTGGGAAAAGAGAATGGTTTGACGGTAGGCGCCATCATTTTGCGCCTGGGCATTGATTCCGATGCCGGCGATCAAAATCGCCAGAAGAAGGATTTTCCGCATGTGGGAAACGTTGTTTACTGGATAAAATAAGCGACGTTGTTCAGTTGGCGCACCGTAGTATCGCCCGGGCACAAGGTCTTGATTTCACTGAAAATAAATGCATCGCCGCTTTCAGCCTGATTCACCAGGGCTTGCGCCGTCTCGCCATATCTTGCGCCCTCGTTTAAGGCTGTTTGCCGTTCGCCATTTTGCGAAATACGGGTGAGGGTATAGCCAACCGTCAGGCATTTGGCATCAAAATCAAAATCTTTCAGGGTCATGAGCAAGCCTTGTTTCTGGCGGAATTCCCCGGCAGTGTAGTTATATTTTGAGTACCAGTCAAGCGCCGGAACCAGGCTGGGGATACTTTTGGCCCGGAAGAGAAAGGTTGATTTGATATCTGAATTCTCATCGGAAGCCTTTACCGTCACCTTGACTTCGCCCGGGTTGCTAACGTTAATAACGTAGTGACTGGCCCGAGACTTTCTAAAAGTCCCGTTTTCGATGGATAATTCAACCTTATCGGACCGTACACCGGGTACGAACACGCTGACGGGGTTATCCACGCCGATGTAAAACACGTTCATCTTGTCGGCGGTGAAATTGACCGAAACCAGCTCGACCGCCACAGGCACATCGGCGCTTTTAAAACCCGGATTGTTCGACAGGGTCATGCAGGCCGGCATCAGCAAAAGCAAAGCGAAGGGAAGAAGGTATTTCATCTTGTTTTTTGACGCGATGATACCCCTTTCTCCTATGCTTTTTTCCCTTTGGCTGGCGCTTTTTTCTTGTCAAATGCGCCGGGAATTTCGGTTTCGATCACTTTTTTCACATCGGCCAGTTCGAGCGAACGGGCCTGGTCGGCGGTCATTTTTGCGCCATCGACGCGCGGCAACTGGATGAAATTTTTGCCGAATTTGATCACCGGGCCCCAGCGGCCGTTTTCAATGCTGATGTTTTCTTCGGGCCAATGCTGGATGTAGCGGTTGGCTTCTTTTTCGATCTTGGCCTGAATGAGTTCGATGGCTTCTTTTTCCGTCAAGCGGTCGAAATTGTAGCGGGCGGGGATGTTGACAAACAGGTCGGTCCATTTGACGAAGGGTCCGAAACGGCCCTTGCCTTTCGTAATCGGCTGATTTTCAAAATACCCGAGCGGCTTGTCGGCTTCCTGGCGCGCCTGAATGAGTTGCACGGCGCGTTCGAGCGTCACGTCGAAAGGGTCTTCTCCCTTGGGCAGGGAGATGAAGGTGTCGCCGAATTTGACGTAGGGGCCAAAGCGGCCCGCGCCCACCGATACCTCCTGGCCTTCGTGATCGCCCAGCGTTTTGGGCAATGCGAAGCTGGCCAGGGCTTCTTCGAGGGAGACCGTTTCGAGGGTCTGGCCGGGTTTGAGGTTGGCGTAACGCGGTTTTTCCTTTTTATCCAGTTCTTCACCCGAGCCGATCTGAACGACGGGTTTGCCCAGGCTGCTCATGCGCACGAGTACGGTTCGGCCGGTTTCGGGGTCGGTACCGAGGATGCGTTCGCCGCTGGCGCGGTCGGCTTCCTTCAGCGTTTTTTCGACGGTCTGGTGGAAAGGCCGGTAAAAGCCGTCGATCATTTTGGCCCAGTCGAGTTTGCCCTCGGCGATGTCGTCGAAGCGTTTTTCGATGCCGGCGGTAAAGCCGTAGTCCATGATCTGCCGGAAATGTTGATCGAGAAAATCGCACACGATCATGCCCATATCGGAGGGATAGAGCACGTTTTTGGTAGCGCCGGTGATCTCCTTGCCCGATGTTTTTTTGATCTCGTTGTTTTTGAGGGTCAGAATCTGGAAGATGCGTTCTTCGCCTGGCCGGCTGTCGCGCACGACGTAGCCGCGGTTGGCTTCCATGATTTTGGTGATGGTGGGCGCATAGGTGGAAGGACGGCCGATGCCGAGTTCTTCCAGTTTTTTGACCAAACCGGCTTCGGTGTAACGGGCCGGCGGACGGGTATAACGTTCGGTGGCGGTCATCGCATCGAGGTCGAGCGCTTGGCCAACGGACAGGGGCGGGAGCATGCCCTGCGTTTCTTCTTCTTCGTCGTCGGTGCTTTCGAGGTAGAGTTTCAGAAAGCCGTCGAATTTGAGCACTTCGCCTTCGGCCACGAGTTTGGCGCCGGGCTGGGTGCTGATGCCGATATCAACCGTGGTTTTTTCGAGTTCGGCATCGGCCATTTGAGAGGCGACGCTTCGTTTCCAGATCAGTTCGTAAAGGCGCTGTTCGTCGCGGTTGTTGCCGGCCGAGGGGTTTTCGGCATAAGTGGGGCGAATGGCCTCGTGCGCTTCCTGAGCCGATTCGTTTTTGGTTTTGAAGCGGCGTTCGTGGTGATAACGGGGTCCGAACGGTTTGATTACCTCGGCGCCGATCGATTGCAGGGCCAGTTCGCTGAGGTTGGTTGAGTCGGTACGCATGTAGGTGATCAGACCCTGTTCGTAAAGGCTCTGGGCGACCGACATGGTACGATTGACCGACATGCCCAGTTTGCGGCTGGCTTCCTGTTGCAGCGTAGAGGTGGTGAACGGCGGCGCGGGCCGGCGGCGCGTGGGTTTCACTTCGATGTGGTCGACTTTGAACCCGGCGCCAACGCATTTTTTTAAAAAAGTCTCGGCATCGGGTCCGTTGTCGAATCGGGTTGGACTTTCGGCGCGAAAGGAGACCGTTTTTCCCTGGCTGTTTTTGGCAAGGAAATCGGCCGTTACCCTAAAATATGGTGTGGTTTTGAATTGCTGGATTTCCCGCTCGCGCTCCACGATCAACTTGACGGCGACCGATTGAACACGGCCGGCGCTGAGTTGGCCCTTGACTTTTTTCCATAAAAGCCCCGACAACTCCCAGCCAACGAGACGGTCGAGTACCCGGCGGGCCTGCTGTGCATTGACGACGTCGAGGTCGAGCATACGCGGGCTTTGTACGGCGCGCTGGATGGCAGGCTTGGTGATCTCGTGGAAAACGATACGCTTGGTCGTCCGCTCGTCGAGGCCCAAAACCTGGCAGAGATGCCAGGAAATAGCTTCGCCCTCGCGGTCTTCGTCGGTTGCGAGCCACACTTCTTCCGAACGGCTGGCGGCTTCTTTCAACTCCTTGACCGTCTTGTACTTATCCGCAGGAACGACGTAGTTGGGTTTGTAACCGTTGTCCACGTCGACCCCCAGATCGTTGCCTTTTTCCAGGTCGCGGATGTGGCCGTAGGATGATTTCACGGCGAAGTCTCCACCGAGGTATTTTTCGATGGTTTTCGCTTTCGCGGGAGATTCTACAATGAGCAGTTTTTTCGCCATAATTTCGGTTGGGCAGGCTTTCGCGTTTGATTGGAGCAGCCTGAAAACGGCGGCAAAAGTAAAAAGTTTCGTCAGTGCAAGGGGAGGCGAAGCAAAATACGGTCCAAAAGTTAAGAAAGCGTTAAGTACTGGTACAGTGATGCGCTGTCTCTTGCAAATCCGGAATCAACCCAATTATCTTTGCCCCATCAACGCTCCTCCGAGTGTTGATTTTTATAATGAAAGGGCGGAGAGAACAGGCTCTGCGATGCCCTGGCAACCTACCGAACGGCGTGGTGCCAAAGCCTGCCAACCAAAGTTGGAACTATAAAAATCGACAACCAT
>JADZFP010000501.1 GCA_020849825.1 Saprospiraceae bacterium | reverse complement strand
GGCGAAAGTGGGTCGAGCAGGGAAAAAATTTGTTCTTCGGTGAGTTGTTCCACAATGACCGACTCCATGGGGGAGTCCATGTCGGCGCGCCACTCCTGGGTAGCAGGTGCGTTGATAGAGGAACGCAATCTGTCGATTGCCGTATTAATGACAATACGGCGCAGCCACGCGCGAAAGCCTCCTTCATCACGCGGTTCGAACAAATGTATTTTGGTGAATACTTTGAAAAAAGCGTCGTTGGTTACTTCCTCGGCCGCTTCGGTATTGGACACGTAGCGGTATGCAACCGACATGGCGTAGTTGTAAAACCGGCTGAACAGCTGGTATTGGCTCGAACGGTTGCTGCGCCGGCAGCCTTCGAGTATTTCGTCGAGATCGGAGTAACTCACTGTAATGAAACACGGAAATGAGCGCAACAAGGTTGCGTATCCCCTGCGAGTTGTGCGAAAAAAATACCGCAACCGTCGTTGTGAGACGAAAAAACGGCTCTTTAAAATTGGCTTAAAAAACCGGGTAGTTCTCTTTTGGGAGCTATTTTTGCAGGGTATTTTGAACCGATAATCCCCTTTTCGTAACCCACATTCACAACTTTCCCATGCCGACTCGTATACTCGCAGGCCTTCTGCTATTGGGGCTGTTTTTTACCGCTTGTAAAAAAGATGACCCCGCTCCCGTGCCCCAAACCCCTGATTTCACGCTGTTTTTCAACAACGAATTTAACGAACTGCAAGCGCGGTACGCCGTCTTTTTGAGCGACGCCGACGGGCAGATGCGCGCCTTCCGTTGGCTGCCCGGTCGGGATACGGCCTCCTTGAGCGTGCCCGGCAGTGCGCAAACCGACCGTTTCGACTGCACGATCGTCAAAATTACCAATATTGACGCTTCCGGGTCGGGTGTGGTTGATACGACTATTTCGCTGACCACCTACACCCAACTGTCGGATGGCCAATCCATTAATTTGCACGACCCGGAATACCGGCAAAGCATCGACCTGCTGATCCAGTTTACCAACATCAATTCCCTCGATTCGATCATTGTTCCCGACGGACTGACCTTTGCCCGACCGCAGCCGGCCAACAATTTTACGGGGCAGTACCGAATTCTGCATACCGGAAAAGTGTGGCTGCGTATTCTGATCAACGGCGAAAGCACCTGGCGGTACATGTTTTTTGACAACGTTGAAGGCCCTAACCAAACGGCTTCGATCGACGCCACTATTTTACCCAAAATGTTCAATGCGCCCAGTAAATACATTGGTTTGCCGTTCAATGGGCCCTGGTCGTATCTGATCGAAGGGCTTGTCGACACAAGCGCAAATAAATTCATGCCGCTCGGCGATTTGCTGCGGGCGCCGGGCGGTGCGGTGCCGGTATTTGAGCAATTGGCTGTATTTGAGCCCGAAGTGCGGCCTTACAACGGCTACCGGATTCGTATGTCAGCGCCTCCCGGCCAGGCGGGATATGGCTACGCCAGCGACGGCTTTTACACGGCCTTGCCCAGTTTTTTATCGGCGCCGAATATCGATATTTCGGCGGCCGTACCTGCCAACAGCCGTTATGCCGCTGCCAGTTGTCAGGGCGATATCGATGCGGTATCGTTTACGCGCTCCTATGCTGGTCTGCCGGGCATTCGATGGGAAGTGCTGCTGCCGGGCAGCAACGGCCAAATCGTCACCTATCGACTTCCCGACCTGCCCGACGCAATTGCCAACCTCTCGTTTGCCCTCAAAACGTACAATTTCGGAAATGCGGTGGAAGCGCGGGCGGAGGCCTACGCCAACCTCTCGGGTTTTTCGTTGATTCTTCAAAAAAGGCTGCAAAACAACGACCCTTTATGGCAGGCCAAGGGCCGGTTCGTGGCGCGCACCAGGAACTTTTAATTTGACTTCAGCATTACATTGGCCAAAACAACAAGACCATGAACAATCACCGGGAACTTTTTGAGGCCAACCGGCAGGGCTGGAACCTGCGCACCGAAGTACACAAAACCTCCGCTTTTTACGACGTTGAAAACTGGAAAAAAGGCGGAATCAGTCTGACCGAAATCGAACGGCGCGAGCTTGGCGATGTAAGCGGAAAAAAACTGCTGCATTTGCAGTGCCATTTCGGGCAGGATACCCTGTCGTGGGCCCGCCTGGGCGCCGAGGTGACTGGCTGCGACCTTTCGGACGAAGCCATCCGGTACGCCCGCGAACTTTCCGAGGAATTGAATTTGCCGGCTCAATTTGTCTGTTGCAACGTATACGATCTGCGCGAGCATCTTCAAGGGCAGTTTGACGTCGTATTCACCTCTTACGGCACCATCGGCTGGTTGCCCGAACTCGACACCTGGGGGGCAGTTATCAGCCACTTTTTGCGGCCCGGCGGCGTTTTTTACATCGCCGATTTTCATCCGGTACTTTGGATGCTCGACGACCGGATGGAAATGCTCAAATATCCCTACCACAATGCCGGTGTGATCGAAACCGAACAGGTAGGCACTTATGCGGAGCGCTACGCGGACATCGAGTACAAGGAGTACGGCTGGAACCACAGTTTGAGCGAAATCATCAATACGTTGATCGCTCACGGGCTGCGCATTGAAATGCTCAACGAGTATCCTTATTCGCCTTACGATTGCTTCGACAAAACGGTAAAAGGCGACGACGGCAACTATCGTATCCGGGGCCTTGAAAACGTAATCCCCATGGTCTACTCCATTCGTGCGGTAAAAGCGTGAATATTTGTGCGGCAAATTTCTCGAAAGCCCTACTTTTCCCGCC
The DNA here is from genome assembly GCA_020849825.1 of Saprospiraceae bacterium. Taxonomy (GTDB): domain Bacteria; phylum Bacteroidota; class Bacteroidia; order Chitinophagales; family Saprospiraceae; genus M3007. Next base: position 3,691 of record JADZFP010000501.1, on the reverse strand, counting down.
TCAAAAACCATGTTTACGAGATAATTTGTCAAGATTCACCCAAGTCCTTTTGTACAACAAGGGGCTCAACACCGAACCCGAATGTCGATCTTTCGCCAACTTTTTCGCAAAAAAACCGTGGCTGATGCCATTTCATCGGCCGATCCTTCCGAACACAGCGGCCTGGCCAAAACCCTCGGCGTAACCGACCTCACCGCACTTGGCATCGCGGCCATTATCGGCGCCGGCATCTTTAGCACCATCGGCAAAGCCAGCTTCGAAGGCGGTCCTGCGGTGCTGTTTTTGTTTGTATTTACTGCCCTGGCTTGCGGATTTGCCGCCTTTGCTTACGCCGAATTTGCATCGATGATACCGGTTTCGGGAAGCGCTTACACCTATTCCTACGTGGCGTTTGGCGAGTTGATTGCCTGGATCATCGGTTGGGCGCTGATTATGGAATACGCCGTGGGGAATATCACCGTGGCGGTATCGTGGTCGGGTTATTTTACCAGCTTATGCGAAAGCGCGGGTTGGCACATTCCCGCCTGGGCAACCATCGACTACCCTTCCGCACACCTTGTTTTCGACGAGGTTAGCGGGCTGTTGAAAGCGGGAACGCCAATGAGCGAACTCAGCCACTACCAGCAGGAGGGTTACAGCGCCTGGTCGAATGCGCCCATGATCGGCGGATTGCGGCTCATTCTCGACATACCGGCCATCATCATGTCGATTCTTATTACCGGGCTGGTGTACATCGGGATGAAAGAGTCGAAAAACGCTGGTAATCTGATGGTTGTGCTGAAACTGATCGTGGTACTGCTGGTCATCATCGTGGGCGCATTTTATGTGGATACGGCCAACTGGCACCCCTTCGTACCCAATGGTTTCGGAGGCGTGATGGCCGGGGTATCGTCGGTATTTTTTGCCTACATCGGCTTCGATGCCTTGTCGACCACGGCCGAAGAATGTAAAAACCCGCAGCGGGATTTACCCCGAGCAATGGTGTATTCAATCATCATTTGCACGGTGTTGTACATCCTGATCGCTTTGGTGCTGACCGGCATGGTCAAATACACCGAGTTGAAAGTCGATGATCCGCTGGCTTTTGTTTTTGATCAAATCGGTTTGAAATGGTTTTCCGGCATCATCGCCGTGAGCGCCGTAATCGCGATGGCCGGCGTGTTTCTGGTGTTCCAACTGGGCCAGCCGCGCATCTGGATGACGATGAGCCGCGACGGGCTTTTGCCGAAAAAATTTGCGCGTATTCACCCGCGCTTCCGCACACCCGATTTTTCCACCATTATCACCGGCTTGTTCGTCGTAATTCCCATGTTGTTTATTCCGAGCGATACGGTGCTCGATCTGTGCAGCATGGGTACCCTTTTTGCATTCGTGCTCGTGTGCGCTGGGGTGTTAAAACTTCAACTTACACCCGGCGCGCCGCGCGGCAAATTCAAAACACCCTACATCAACGCACAATTTATCTTTCCGGCGCTGGTCTTGGCAGCAGGTCTGTATTTGTGGATGCAATACCCGAAAGATACCCGCGACTGGGTGTCGAACACGCCACAGCTCTGTTCGTCGGACGTTTTGTTCGGGCGCCTGAGCGAGTCCCAGATCGAAAGCATTAAAAGCATGTATGCCCAAAAAGACAGCGCAGGCTTTGCAGGAGTCGGAGGTGATTTGAATGCCTATCTGGAAAACATGGACGACGAGGCATACACGGCTGCCTTGGCAGAATTGCCCATACCCGAGGAGGAAAAATATGAATCGGGCTGGGCGTTGTTTCAGCACAAGATTCCGATGTGGCTGTTTGTATTCACTTGCCTTGCGCTGGTTGTGTGGAGTTTCCGGCACCGGCTTTCGCTGATCCCGGTACTCGGGCTGGTCTTTTGCTTTTACATGATGGCCCAGATACCGGCCAAAAGCTGGTTCGGATTCTTCGTCTGGCTGGTGATCGGTCTCGCGATTTATTTCAGTTATGGCTACAAAAACAGCAAGCTGAAACGGCAGGAAATTTGAAACGTATGAAAAATCTGGTCGTACTGACGGGCGCCGGGATGTCGGCCGAAAGCGGCATCCCGACCTTCCGGGATGCAAACGGGCTGTGGCACAATCACCGGATCGAAGACGTAGCGACACCCGACGCATGGCAAAGCAATCCCCACCTGGTGCTGGAATTTTATAACCAGCGCCGAAAACAACTGCTATCGGTTCAGCCCAATGCAGGTCATATTGCATTGGTCGGCATGGAAAGCCGTTTCAAAGTGCAAATCGTCACGCAAAACGTGGATGATCTGCACGAACGGGCCGGCAGCAAAAACGTGCTGCATTTGCATGGGGAACTGCGCAAAGTGCGTTCCGAACGGTATGAAAACCTGGTGTATCCATGGGACGCCGATCTGCATTTGGGCGACAAATGCGAACGGGGCGCCCAATTGCGACCACATATCGTATGGTTTGGAGAAAGCGTGCCCATGCTGTCAAAAGCGGCTGAAATCACCTCAAAAGCCGATATTTTACTCATCGTAGGCACTTCCCTGCAGGTATATCCTGCCGCCGGGCTCATGTCGTATGCGCCACCGGATATACCCGTGTTTTATGTCGACCCCAATCCGCAGACCAATTATTCTCTTTCGCAATTGGACAACCTGACGATTGTTGCCCAGCCCGCGTCTACCGGGATCGAAAAGGTAGCCGGCTTGTTACCGACCTGAGCGCCGATCATGCAAATACGCACGCGACTTAGTCTGGCTTTTTTCGTCATTGCAGCCTGTATTCTGGCAGGATTGTTCGCATACGTTTATTGGGCGTTCAAAAAAGATTCGGATGAATTATTTTACCAAAACTTGCGCTCAAAAGCGCTCGTGTCGGCTCAGGCCCTGATGCCGGAGGCGGATCAATTGATGCCGCTGGCAGCCACCCTGGGCAATGAAGAGGACACGCTCCCCTACCGCGACAACATCAGTTTGTTTGATCAATCCTACCGAAGGGTATTCAGTGCACAGGCAGATGCGCCGGAGGTCGGCGCACGGGTGCTTCAATTGGCTTTGAGAGGTGAAGAGGCTCGCTTTAGTCATCACAATCTGGAAGCCCTGGCTATATTGAGTTATTCCAGAAGCAACCAACCTTATGTCGTCATTGCCGAGGGTTTTTATGATCAATCGGGCATCAGGCAACTAGGTAAATTGTTGATCATCAGTTATCTGGCTGGGTTGTTTATTCTCCTGGCCGGCACCTGGTACTTTACCGGACGAGCGTTTCGCCCCGTTTCGCGGTTTATGTCGGAAATAAATGGGCTATCGCCCGAACATCCTGAACAACGCTTGCAAACGCAGGGCGAAACCAACGAAATAGCCATGCTGGCCGAGACATTTAATAAAATGCTGGACCGTGTTGAAAATGCCTTCCGGATGCAGCGTATGTTCTTGTCCAATGTTTCACACGAGTTAAAAAACCCGCTCACCGCCATACGCGCACAGATCGAAGTCGCCTTGCAACGCGAGCGCGACCCACAAGCCTACCGCTCGGCGCTCGACAGTATTCTCGACGATGTGAGCCGAATTTCTGAACTGGAAGAGAAATTGTTGCAATTGGCAAGACTGTACAACGATCCTTCCGGGATTCATTTCGAAAAGCTGCGACTCGACGAATTGATTTGGCAAACAAAGCTGCAATTACTTAAAAACCATCCTGATTATCAGGTCAATAT
>JADZFP010000500.1 GCA_020849825.1 Saprospiraceae bacterium | reverse complement strand
TCGTCGGGCGTCAGGACGGCATCGCCGAGCACCTGTTTGTCGTTTTGGGCAGGTAGCGGCTCAGTAAGGACAATACTGAGGAACAGGGCAAAAGGTGCAATAAGTCGGAGGACTCGCATGGCCAAAACAGTTTGAATTTGGTGACTGGACAAAAGCTGGCCGGATTAAAATGGATTTTTCAAAAGCCGAAGGTAGGAAAATTATCTTTGCCCAAAGCAGACTTTAACACCTGGCTTCATGACGAACCGTTGGCATATCGCGCAATTTTTCGAACTTCGGTGGTGGCAACGATACCTCTCGGGTCGGGAGCAGAGCGTTTATTACCAATGGAAAAGCCGGTATTGGACCGCGATACTCGATACGCACCGGTTGTGGCCTGCGCCTGGCGAACGAATACTCGACGCCGGTTGCGGACCGGCAGGTGTGTTTGTTGTGCTCGGACAATATCCGGTAGATGCCATTGACCCTTTGCTCGATGCCTACGAGCATCATTTGGCACAGTTTAACCGCTCCGACTTCCCGTGGGTCCGGTTTTATGCGCTGCCGCTGGAACAATTCAGCGCGCCGATACCATACGACCGAATCTATTGTCTGAACGCCCTGAACCATGTTGCATCACTGCCTGGCTGTTTGAAAGGATTCTCAAACATGATAACTCCCGAAGGGCTCGTGGTGTGCACCCTCGATACGCACCGGTACAAATGGGCGAGCCGGGTATTTCGGGCGTTCCCTGGCGATATTCTCCATCCGCATCAATATACTGCAAGCGAATATGCGACCCTGTTTGAAGGCGTAGGCTTTGAAATAGAACAACAGTGCCGGCTGAAAAAGGGAACCATTTTCGAGTACACGCTCTTTACAATGCGCCTTCGTCCATCCCGTGGCGGGCATTCTCCGTGATGTTTTCAAGGGTCCAGGTCAAACGTTTTTCAAATGCGGCTTCCCGGGCTTTGCAGCCGTCGATAGGGCAAACCCGGCAGGAAAACGGCGGTTTGCAATCGTCTATGTGAATGAACATTTCGAGCGACTGCGGGAAGTTCTCGCGAATCAGGTGGTCGAGATCGTCCATTTCCCGGTGTGCCGCTCTGACATTGAGGTACCACGGCACGGTAAAGTGACAATCGAGGTGAAGCACCGATCCATACTTGATGATACGGAGGTTGTGCAGGTCGATCCAGTTGTCGCGCTTGTGCCGATCAAGCACAGCCACCAGCGACCGGATCAGGGCGAGATCGGCTTCGTCCATGATTCCAGAGGTAGTTTCCCGGATGATTTTATACCCTTCATAAATGATAAACACCGCAAAAACGAGGGCGACCGCGCTGTCGAGCCAGGCGATGCCGGTTGCGTAAATCAGCAAAAGGCCGCCGATGATGCCGAGGGTCGTCCAGGTGTCCGTGTGCAGGTGTTTGCCGCTGGCAATCAATGCGATCGAGTTGTTTTTTTTCCCGGTCTTTATACAGTGCCAACCCATGGCATAATTGATTGTAGCCGTAAGCGCTATGATGCCGATCCCGTAGTCGAGTTGTTGCAGGGGGTGGGGGTGAAGCAAATTGTTGAGGGACTCATAAATAATCACGACCCCGGCGACAAGAATCAGAATGGCCTCGAATGAAGCCGAAAGCAGTTCTGCTTTGCCGTGTCCGTATGGGTGGTCGAGGTCGCGGGGTTTGGCAGCAATCCGAAGGCTGTAAAGTCCTGTAAATCCGGAAAGTACATTAACAATTCCTTCCAGCGCATCGGTCAGAATGGCGATCGAATTGGTCAGGTAATAGGCCAGTAATTTGAGTGCGAACAGCGTTATGGCAACGATCACGACAAGCCGTTGAACGCGAATATTCACGAGAGCGGTTTCCTGCATGGAGGGATAAATATGGAGGGTAAAGTGCGGTGACGGGTTTTAACCCTTTTACTTTATTTTGCGCCAAAAATAAGCCTTAACCCAACGCATGAATTCTCGCAGACGATTTTTACAACAAGGATTTTGGGGCGCTCTGGGCGCCGGTTCACTCCGCCTTTTTAGCCGTGATGAGCATCTTTTCCCACCTCAGGCGCCCAAAGGAGCGCTTCCGGTGGTGATTGCCACCTGGGACAACCGCAAAGCCACCGCCGCGGCCTGGGAAGTATTGAATGCCGGTGGGCGTGCGCTCGATGCCGTGGAGGCAGGCGTGCACATCCCGGAAGCCGACCCAAACGATACCAGCGTCGGGTACGGCGGCTTTCCCGACCGCGATGGCAACGTGACGCTCGATGCCTGCATTATGGATGAGTTTGGCAATGCCGGCTCGGTGAGTTTTTTACAACATATCATGCACCCGATCAGCGTGGCCCGCCGGGTGATGGAGCGCACACCGCACGTCATGCTCGCCGGCGATGGCGCTCTCGAATTTGCACTCAGCGAAGGATTTAAAAAAACCGACCTGCTTACCGACACGGCGCGCAGGGCCTGGGAAGAGTGGAAAGTAAAATCCGAATACAAGCCAATTATCAATTTTGAACGGCACGATACAATTGGCATGGTCGCCATCGATGCGCAAAACCGCATTGCCGGCGCCTGCAGTACCAGCGGACTTGCCTTTAAGATGCGCGGCAGGGTAGGCGACAGCCCGATCATCGGGGCCGGCATGTACGCCGACAACGAGGTAGGCGCTGCCGCCGGTACCGGACTGGGCGAGATTGTGCTGCGCACGCTCAGTTGTTTTCTGGTAGTGGAAGAAATGCGACGGGGCAAACACCCGCAACGCGCCGTGGAGTATGCCATCCGGCGAATAGCCCAAAAATACCCCAAACAAGCGGCTGAAAACCAGGTTGGAATTGTTGCGATCGATAAAAAAGGACGGCACGGCGCATTTGGCCTGCAATCGGGTTTCAACTACGCCATTTACCAAAACGGACAAAACCAGGTATTTGAAGCCGGGCACTATTTCCCGGCTCCGCCGAAATAAAATCCATTTTAAGCGCCGGGGCGCTTGCCTGCATTCAGGAAATCCTGATAAGCTTTCAGGTTTTCCCATTCGCCGTTGGCGGCCAGCAACGACTGGGCCGACCAGGTGCCGGGGTCGTGCATGGCAAATCGGGGACCAGCCGAAGCAAGAATATCGCGGAGCGTTTCCACAGGGGTTTCTGCGAGTTGCTGATAGCTGTGGATGCCGTTTTGAAACAACAGTTCTTCTATTTTGGGGCCGATGCCCTCCACGATTTTCAGGTCGTCGCGTACGCCGGTTGCAGCGGCAACGATGGTCGTGGCAGGCGTTTCGACGGCAATCGGCGCAACGGGCGTTTCTGCCTCGATGACGGGTTCCTCGGTCAGGGCTGGTTCTTCTTCGGCAACAGGCAATTCGCTTGTCGTTTCTTCCATTTCGAAGGAGAATGCCGGCGTGTGATCGCCGAATTCGGCGACCAGTTCGGCGTCGGCAGTGGCTTCCTCGACAGCCATTCCGGCCAGTTCGGTTTCTGGGTCGGCCACCCAGATATCTTCCGATTCCGATGAATCCGTATTGATTTCCAATGGGATAGCAGATGCGTCGATTTCCGGAGACTGCGACAGTCCGAGTTCGGTTTCTAATTGGCGGTTGCGGCCCTGGGTGCGGTTGGTTTCGTCTTCGCTTTGCAAGAGGCGTTGGCGCAGTTCGGTGTTTTCGCGTTCCAGAATGTCGTGCCGGATGGTCCATTCCGAGCGATCCGATTCGAGAGCGGTGATTTTACCGCGCAGCGTTTCGAGTTCGCTCCGAAGATTGTTGACCGTCAGCGTAAGGCTGTTGTTTTCAGTTTGCAGGCGTTCGGCCATTTGCCGGAACCGGCTCCACAGGGCCCAGCCCATCCAGAGGCCCATGAGGAAGGCCACGAAGAGCATAATGAAAATTTCGAGGGTATGGGAGGCGAAAGTGCCGGTACCGGGGCCCAGGGTGATATCTTGTTGGAACATATTGTCGTTTTGGATGGTTGGCGGATAATGGATTCGGGTATGTTGCCGGAACGCGGAGGTTTAATCGAGCCGGATCACGACCCTTCGGTTTTTATACCGGCCGGCCGGCGTGTCGTTGGAGGCGACTGCTTTGCTTTCGCCGTAGGCAACGAGTTTGATTTGCGATTCTTTGACGCCTTTCTGGACGAGTATCCGGCGGATGTTTTTGGCGCGCAACAGCGACAATTCCTTGTTGGAACGGGCGTCGCCGATGCCGTCGGTATGGCCGGCAATGGTGACTTTGCCACCGGATTGTTTCAGGGTTGCGGCCAGACTGTTGAGGTAGGCGTCAATAGCGCCGTTTTCCTCTTTCTGGACGGAATTGTAGGGGAAATAAATTTCCACCCGGTCGGGCAATTCGACAACCTGTACAGAGTTGATGTCGTCTTCCTGCAGTTGCGTTTGCGCAGGCGCTTTGGCCGGCGCGGGCTGTGCCGAAGGCGCGGCCTGCTGCTGTTGTGTGTTGGCGGGTTCGGTAGCCGCGGGTGTTTCATCTTCTATTCCGGTGGCAACCGTGGCCGTGGCCGGTGTAGCATGACAAGCGTCTTTGATGCCGCATACGTACCAGCGCCAGCAAATCAGGCTCCAGACGGCGAAGGCGATCCAAATGATTGTTTTTGAGTGCATAATGAAGGGTTGAGCGGGGAGATTACCTGGCACAAATGTATATTACAGCGACATTTTACAACACTTTGTTGTGTCTTTTTCCAAAAAAACTGAACTTTCACGCCATGACGGAAATAAGCTTTGATGATTTTTGGAAGGTCGACATCCGGGTCGGGACGATTGTGGATGCGCGCCCTTTCCCGCAAGCCCGCAAACCCGCTTTCCAACTGAGCATCGACTTTGGGCCGGAACTCGGCCTGAAAAACAGCAGCGCGCAGATTACGCAACTCTATTCGCCGGATCAGTTGATCGGTCGCCAGGTTGTTGCGGTTTGTAATTTCCCCAAAAAACAGATCGCCAATTATTTTTCAGAAGTTTTGGTGCTCGGGCTTGAACAAAGTGAAGGGGCAATCGTGTTGTTACAGCCCGATCGGGAAGTGCCAAATGGCGGCAGGGTACATTGAGCAACAGGTCGTTTAAGGTAAATAGCGGTTTTGTTCGTCTTCCTGGGCAGTTGGAGGCATCGGAAACATGACAATAAATTGCCCGTTTTCATAGCCAATCGCCCTACATTTGCCCGCCCGACCGACGATAATATTCCGTTATGGATCAGAAAGAGTCAACCCGCCCCAAACTCTCGCGCGAAAGCCTTCGAGAGGCCCTCAAAATATTTGCATTTGTAAAACCTTATCGCTGGCAATTCATTGCCGGTCTTGTTTTGTTATTCCTTTCCAGTACCGTATTTCTGGTTTTCCCGAAAATCATCGGGCAAATGCTCGATGTCGCACAGGGCCTGAGCCCCAACGTCGACCTTTGGCAAATCGGCATGTGGTTGGTCGGGGTACTTGTTTTTCAGGCGGTCGTCTCTTATTTCCGGGTGCTGATGTTTGCAGAAGTGAGTGAAAAAGGCACCGCCGACATCCGCGTGGCCTTGTACAAAAGGCTCATTTCCCAGCCAATCGTGTTTTTTGAAAAAAGCCGGGTGGGCGAGTTGGTCAGTCGCGTGACCAACGACGTGGAAAAACTGTACAACACGTTTTATTTCATTCTGGCTGAATTTATCCGGCAAATTATCATTCTGATCGGCGGCATCGGGGTGTTGCTGATTATGTCGCCGCGCCTGGCCGGCGTCATGCTCGCTATCTTTCCGCTGATCGTGATCGGGGCTATGGCCTTCGGGCGCTGGGTACGCAAATTGTCGAAAGAACGCCAGGACCAGTTGGGGCAGTCGAACACTATCCTCGATGAAACCCTGCAAAGCATACACGCTGTAAAAGCGTTCACCAACGAACTGTTCGAAAGCCGGCGCTACGCCAAAGCAAACGATTCTGTCGTGCGGGTTTCCATGCGTTATGCCAAGGGCCGCGCCGTGTTTTCCGTTTTCATTATCACGATGTTGTTCGGCGCCCTGTTCTTCGTGATCGGCTACGGTATGTACATGGTGCAAACGGGCCAGATTACGGCCGGACAATTGATCTCCTTCGTCACCTATACCGCCATCATCGGCGGGGCTATCGCCGGCCTGGGCAATTTCTACACGGAGCTGGTGGGTGCGGTTGGTGCGACGGAGCGGGTGCGCGAAATCCTGAATTCGCAAAGCGAGGCGGAAAAACGCCCTGCCAACCAGCGTGTTGTCGGGCACCTGCGCGGCGATGTTTCGTTCAATAATGTTCATTTTGCCTATCCAACCCGCTCCGACGTGGAGGTGCTCAAAGGCGTCAGTTTTGATATTCCTTCGGGTAAAAAAGTGGCGCTGGTGGGCCAAAGCGGCGCCGGCAAAAGCACACTGATGCAGTTGCTGCTGCAATTTCATTTTCCCGATCAGGGTCAAATCCTCGTCGACGGCCACGCTATCGACGGCTATGACCTGGAGTCCTACCGGCAAAACTTCGCCATCGTGCCGCAGGAAGTGATCCTGTTTGGCGGCACCATCCGCGAAAATATCCTCTACGGCAAACCCGAGGCAACGGAGGCCGAAATTGTCGCCGCGGCGCAAAAAGCGAATGCCTGGGATTTCATCCGGACTTTCCCGGAGGGTCTGGAAACCATTGTAGGCGAACGCGGTATCAAGTTGTCGGGTGGCCAGCGCCAGCGTATCGCTATCGCGCGCGCCATTCTTCGCGATCCGGCAATCCTCCTGCTCGACGAAGCCACTTCCTCGCTCGACGCCGAAAGTGAAAAAACCGTACAGGAAGCCCTCAACAACCTGATGGAAGGCCGTA
>JADZFP010000499.1 GCA_020849825.1 Saprospiraceae bacterium | reverse complement strand
GACTTCAAACCGGCGCTCGGAGTGGACGGCAATCAGGCCGGGTTTGGGGCTAAAATCGAATTGCAAAATGATCTTCATAACCTCGCTGGCCAATGAAAACATCTTTTTGTCCATCAATTCGCGAATCTCCTGCAACAAATACACCCATTCCTTAAAGCCCAGCCCCATCTGGCTTATCCGGGTGCTGGCGATGTTCACTTCATCGTTCAGTTTTTCAAACGCATGATCGAATACCCGGATGACCTCCTCGCAGAATTGTTCGCGATCGCGGCGATTCTCCTTCAACTGCCGTGAAAACTCGGCATCGAGCAACGCATCGGCGCTTTGTGAAAGCGTGGTTTTTTGTACGTCCGTTATTTCTTTTTCATAATTTCGATAATACAACAAATAGGTATCCACGTCGGAGAAGGCCGCCAACACAGATTTTCTGATCAAAGCCCCCCATTTTTGCTTGCCCACACGATCGGGTTTCAACTGCTTCTGGATGTACTTAAACGCGGCATCTTCGGCTTGCGGCGTCAGTCCCAGGTGCAGACGGGCATTGATGGCGCTGAACATGCGCGACAACTCCTTGGGTGAAAAAGCACTGGAAATATTGAATTCGCGGTCAATATCGCGCCACTCCTGGTCGATCGTTTTTTTATCCTGCAGCAAAGCCGAAGCGATGATCGCGCGAAGTACCGCCTCTCTCAACGGAATAGATTTTTTATCGGGCGACAATTTGATAAAAGGGCTCATCTGACGCTGGTAAGCGCGCACAACCGCGGCCATCTCGTTGCGGATAATAGGGAAACCGAGGTTTTCTTCTGCCAGGGATATCAGGTCGTCGGTGCTGACCGTGCTGCGCGTAATGTCCTGCGCAAGCCGGTCGGCCAGCGCCTGGTACGATCGCAAACTGGAAAATGATGCCAGTTGCTGTTTCATCAGATCGATCGTTTTCCGGATGCCCGACTCGATAGTTTCCGGCGCGCCCACGACAAACTGTTCGCGAATGTCGTAGGCGATCTGGCGGTAGGAGTTGACGATGAGGTCCACGTTCGCCTGATACTCCACTTTGCTGCTTTCGAGCTTTTTGAAGTAGGTTCGGTGTTCTTCAAGATTCGATTTGATCATCTGCAAGGGCATATCGTCGATAAACCCGTCGCGTATGAACTCTTTATAGAAATTCGGGAAGCGGTCGGTAAGCGTGCGTATCCCGAGTTTTTCAGCCATTTTATCCTCCAGCGACATAAAGTATTTGACCCGTCCGGGGTCGCCATGTCTGGCGGCGCGACCCTCCGCCTGCGTGTCGAGGCGCTCGTTTTCGTGCGTTTCGGAAATCAGGACGTACAAGCCGCCCAGTTCGACCGAACTTTTCGGGATGATGATGTCCGTACCCCGTGCCGCCATCTGCGTGGCAATGGTAATCGCGCCGGGCTGACCGGCAAAAGACACGATTTCTTCCTCCCGCTCTATGTTCAGGGCATTCAGAATATTAAAAGTCAGATCGGCGCCATAAGCATCGATATTTTCCTGCAGGCGTTGGGCAATGGACTCGGACAGTTCCACCGAGGAGGTAATGATGAGGATGGGTTGCCGATTGTGCCGGCTCAAACGCTCCTCCAAAATGTGCTCAACGATCTTTTCGATCTTGAACGACTCTCTCAAAGCCAGCAGCAGCGGATCGAACGTGAGCAGTTTGGCGGCGTAAGGATCGATACGGGGCGGCACTTTGACGACGGAGGGCTCCTTCGAACCGAAACCCCTGGGATATATTTTCCGCAATTCCGCCTCTTCCGACAGGATGGTGCCGCTCATCCCGACCACACCGGGTATCCGCTCAATCAGGCTCTGAATCGTAATGGTGCGAATGACCGGATTGGGTTCTTCGATCTTGAGCCCGTGTTTGGCCTGGATAAACGGGTGGAGGAAACGTCCGAATTGCTTGCTTTCCTCCGGGCGTCCGTTGATCTGATTGATCAGCATGACGCGGTTGTCCTTGATACTGTACTGGACGCCCTGGCGATAAGTAAAATAGGCGTTGAGACCCGTCTGAATAAGTTGCGTGATGCCCCCCCTGGAATAGTTTTCCGTCAGCCCCTTTTCTACGCAAATTTCCTCCAGATACTGCGCCACACGCAGTCCGGCAGCCGTAAGATTACCCGTGACGGGCATGTACAATGTGGCTTTATATAAGTTGCCCAGCAGACTATAATCCTGTATGGCTTTTTTAATAATCTCGCTGTCCTGATAGTCAATGATTTTGCTGGTAATCAGTTTGATCGACCGGGTCAGAATAACCATGTCCTTTTCCACGCCATCCTGCAGATTATCCGGATTGACAGAAAATTTCTCAACCACCGGGATCAGCAAATTCAGCGTGTCCGGAATACCGTGGAGTACCGCCCAATTGGGAAACGGCATGGCCTTGTTGTCGCTTTGCGGGGCCAGTCCTTTCTCCTGACGATAGACGCTGATCAAACCCTGAACAAACTGCATCGAAAAATTGATCTTCCGGATTCTGTCCGCCAAGGCATTCACGTACAGTTCGAACATCTTGACGAAGTAACTTTTGTTCGTCAAAATTTTTGCAAACAGCGTTAGAAACCTGCGTTTTTTCAAATACGTTTTAAAAAAATGAAACTCCTCCGGACTGAATGTGGCAATAGATTGGCCCCTGGCAAAAATCCTGACCGTTTCGTTCATGATCGCCAGCATGTCCTTGCTTTCTATGTTGGACATAATGCTGTACAACTGCTGCTGCGATACCTGATAAGTGCCATCGGCCCGGCGGGAGATAAGTTTGGTGCGCGAGTCGTTCAATTCGGCGAGCAAACTGTTGCGTAAAACCGGATCAACAAGCGCCCGGTGCCGCTCTTCATTCAACATGACCGCCAGAATCGCCTCCAGCATGATGTGGTAGTCTTTCTTTTTGATAAACTCCGCGAAAGCCTCCCAGTCTTGCACCTGCATCTCTTTCAACACACTCCTGAAATAAAGCGCCCCGGCGTTGTTCAGGCCCCAGACAGCCGGCGAACGCTGCTCGACGAGCACGTTGGGGGCAAACACCTCGTTGATCCAGTTGTTGATTTGCCGCACCCAGGCCACTTCCACAAAATTCGACTGCCGGAACTGGGATTCGCCCGAGAGAATCAGCGGCGTCCGGGCTTCGTCGATGAGCAATTGATCAGCCTCATCGATCAGGGCAAAGTAGGGCGAGGGCTCGATCGGCGCTTTTTGATACTCCCTCGAGGTATTGCGCAAAAAGTCGAACCCGTAGTCGGTTCCCTCGATCATCAGAATATCGGCAGAATAACGCAGGCGCCGGATTTCCCGGTTGTTCACCGTGCGTTGCAAATAGGAAATAGTGATGCCCAACAACTCAAAAACTTTTTTCAGGCGCACAAAGTCGCGGCGCACCAGATAATCATTGGAGGTAAAATAGAGCACCTTGTCGAAGGGCGGATCGATGGCGCGCCGCGCACAGAACAGCCGGAGCGCCTCCACCTTCATGGCCGCCCAGGCCAGCGTCGGGATGGTTACGTAGGTTTTTCCTTCGCCATTGCGCAGCTCGACGAAGTAGTTGTCGGACAACAGCAGCGCAGAAATGATTTGTTTGTCGTAGAGATTGATGTAACCGTTGGTTTTTCTCCGCAATCCCTCCATCGACAAAGCCATCGCGTGGTGCTGAAGATTGGCATCCAGGGCGGCCAGGGCGGCCGTCAGTTCGTCGCGGCGGGCGCCGGGGTCATTTATTTTTCCGGCATCGACCCGCCCTGCCAGATCGGCCGCCATACTGTCCACCAGTCTTTGCTTCTCCTTCAAAAAATCTGCATCGGAGGAAAGCGAGCCGCGATACCCTGCCGACAACTCGACAATCTTTTGAACCGCCGCGGCTTTATTGGCCAGTTTTTTCTGATTCCAGGATTGCGAGTGGGCATTGAAGTCGTCCAGCTTGTCGATCACTTTTTTGCGCATGCTGGCCAAATGCAGCGTCCGGACAAACCTCGGCGGATTGGACATTAAAGTGAAAGGCATGATAAACAGAACATACAAGACCATATAAATGACCTTGAACCACCCGGCATTGAGCATCGCCTTTATCGTGCGCCAGAAAAGCAAATCGATACGGAGAAAGATGTCGTTCATCAGGTTATATTGATTGTTATATTATGGCAGAAATATAAAATAGCCGAATGGCAGAGCCCTCCCCACGACGTACTGCTACCGCAACACCGTTTCAATCGTCCGGTACAATTTGATCGGTTCGTCGGCCTTGGAAACAAAATGGTCGTACGTAACCCCGACTTTCAGGCTTTCCAGCTCGATATCCACCTGTTGTTGCCCCCGGGCCGTAAAAAGGATGGTTTTAAAATCGCGCTTGCAGCCGATCTCCAGTTGCAATTTGATCAGCAGCAACAAACCGGTAAACATGCCGAACTCATTCTTCAGGTTGTATCGCTGCTGGTCTTTGTAAAGAATACTGTCGTCGCTCAACGGCATCATCACATCCAGTATAAAAAGATCGTAATCGTGCGTATTGGCAAGCCCCCAAGCATCATCGACGTCGACCGACCAGTCGACGTTCAGGCCTTGTATTTCCGATAAGTAGTCTTTGAAGAACTCTCCTTTTGCGTTGTCTTCTACGAGCAGTATCCTTTTTTCAGTTTTCCAGTTCATGGGTTTACTTTCTTTTTTTCCAGGTATTCGGGCAGGAATACCGTGAACTCCGTCGGATGATTATGATGGGTCACTTTGATTCTGCCATCGTGTTTTTCGATAATCTTTTTGCATACTTTCAGGCCGTAGCCACTGCCCGCGGGCTCGACTACTTTTGCCTTGTGCGAACGGTAATTAGGAATCTCAAATATCTTGTCTTCCTCGCCAATTTCCACACCTATGCCCTCATTTACAAATTTGAATTTGTGTTCATAGGGATAATGCGTGTCTTTTTCATAATATACCTCTATGGTGCTCGACTTGTTGGAATACCGCACCGCGTTGTACAAAAGGTTATAGAACACCTGATACATACGTTTTTCATCCACATACAACTCGGGCGCCTTGCCGGTATTGGAAATAATCTTGTTGCGCCCTGCAAACAGCTCGGCAATCTTTTTCAACATCTCGTTCAGGTTGCACTTCCTGAAATCGTATTTCACCACATCCTCGTCTTTGCCCAGCAGGATGGATTCCGTGGTGTTGGTATTGTGTTTGATCACCGCCAGCTCCTGCATGCAATGCCGCAAATGTTTATTGGCCTGGGCTGTATTTTGTTTTTCATTGAGGTAAAAATCCAGCAATTCGAGGCTGTATTGCAAACCCGACACCGGCGAGCGGTTCTCATGCCCGAAATGCGCGAGCGCCTTGTTCCGCTGTTCGTCGTATTCCTTGTAGATCAGGTACCCGGATATGATTCCCGTGATAATGTTCAACAGTTCAAGATCGCCTTTGACAAAAGTGTGCAACAGGTTGCCGGCCTTCTTTTTATTGATGCAGCGGATCACCCCCACCGGTTCGCCGAGCGCGTTGAACAGCGGCATGGCGATGATGGACTTGTGCACGCTTTCCGCTTTTTCCACAAATACTTTTCGGGTGTATTTACATTTATCCAGATCATATACCAGGGCCGATTTTTTGCGCTCAAACACATTGGCCGTGATACTTTCCGCTTTCGGTTTGAGGTAGTAGATCGGCGTTTGTTCGAGCAGGCATTTCTCCTTGTCGATGGGCTTTTTGGTGATTTCGTTGGTCGCTTCTTCGGAAGAAGTGGCTTTCAGGTATAGATAGTCCTGCTGCTGAGATACCATGAAGATGGAACACGCTTCCGTATCCGACGATTCGGCGACAATTTCCGTGACGCGGGTATAAAACTCCCGTTCCGGCATCCGAAGTTGCAGTTCTTTCATCCGGAGGTTCAAATCTTCCAGTTGCTGAAACCTTCTTTTAAAAATGGCTTTTTCCAGCAGAATCTGCACGTGTTTGGCAAAGTCGCGCAGGCGTTTGGCATTGTCCTCCGGGTTCTCCACCGCTTTTTTGGGCTGCAGACAAATCACGCCCCAAAGCCGGTCTTCCGGTTTGAAATCCTTTTCAGGCGAAATGGATTTTACGATCGGGATACCAATCACGTGGGGCGTTTCAATCTTTTCCCATACGATACGAATGCCGTCGGTTTCGCGGTTCACAAACCGGATTTCATCCTGCGGCGCGCCGTCGGCGTTGGAGATAATCCGGCCGCTCAGGCTGTCCTGCAGGTTGGACTCCCGGTTGCTGTCGATATAGTCCTTTGTCCACGAAGGCACGTCTTCGGCAGGCTGGTAGGCACGCAGGGCCACGATCTTTTCGTCGTCGTCAAAGCCGTTTTCCGCCAGCGTCCAATAGGAAGCGATCACGGAATTGAACTGATTGTTTAGGTAAAGCAGAATCTTGTTGAGCAGTTCGTCGACGTTGTCGATGCTGTACCACTCGTTGATGATGCGGTCGTCCTGGTTGCCGGCTTTCTGGAATTTCTGGTTTTCGAGCAGGATGGAAATATTCTCGGCGATCAGGCGGATCGTTTCCCTTTCTTCCTCTGTAAACGAGAGGTTTTCATTGGGCTTCCCGTTTTCCCAGCGGTTAGCCAGCGTGATGTAGCCGATCGGGTGCGTGCGGTCGTTGTCGCGATAAAGCCCGACAGAGAGGATATTGAAAAATCCTTTCGAGCGCAGCACATGCTCCCGGTAGCGGCCCAGTACGTTTTTTTCGAGCCCGAACAGTTTTCGCGCATCTTCATCGCTGAACTCGCGCCCCTGCTCCGCGTACGACCAGTGCCAGTCGATCTCGTCCGACGAGTGCAGGGCCCTGCCGACCAGGGTATTCTCGACCGGCACCTCGCGGGTGTCGTCGAGCACCTTCCTGCCCTCCTCGGTCGCATCGTAGATGACTTCGGAAGCGAAATCGCGGGCCTTCCCGTCTTCGATCATACCGATGCAGCAGTATTCCACGTGGAAGATTTCGCAGATAGACTTGGCCAGCAGCAGGCACTGCGACTGGAAGAAGGGCTCGTCTTTGTACACGGAAATCCGCGAGGTTTCGAGGATCGATTTTTTCAACAGCTCAAACTGGCTGTTTTTCTGCTCAATCAGGGCCTGGTTGTCGACTTCGAGGCCGCGAACCGTTCGAGACAACTTGCCCGCCCTGTTCCGAAGCAGGAGGATATACGTTACAGCCAACACACACGCGGCAAGCAATACGAGCAGAAGGAGGGTATCGGTCGGCATGTCATTCGCGTTTTGGGTGGAGCGATGTACCGGCCCGGAGCGGGGCGGTATGGTTTGGCGAACTTAGGGGATTTATTTGGGGTGGGCAAGCAGCGCTACGTTTGCTTCCCAACCTCCTTCTCTATCCTATCGGTCAGGCCCGCCCCCACCTGCGCCGCAATCTCCCTGATTTCCTCGTCCGTATATCCGCGGCTGTATGGGCGATTGAATTGTGCGGTACCGCTTTCCGCCGGCACATAAAGGGCGTAATCGTATGGCTGGCACAGCCATTTTATTTTGTAACGAACGTCAAAAGGAGTTCCGGGCGCACGGTTGAATCCCTGAAAATGCACTTCGAAACTTACTTCTCCCGTACTGTCATGCAGGTTATGCCCAAAAAACTGTTGCATCCCGGTCAGATCGTGTACCTCGGCGGCGCCCGAACCCGTGCCGAAATACATTCTTCGATGGATAAACAAGCCATCGAATTTTTCCAGTACGGGGAGAATCTTCGACAATACCGGGAACACAAGTTCCTCTGTCCATGTCAGCAGCGTTTCTCTCGATCGTACGGTTTGCAGGAGCGGCTCGGGCGGCAACTGCGTCATCAGCAGACTGAGCCGTTTCTCCCAATCATCCGTGTCCCGTCCTTCAATGACGTCCAAAGCAAGTTGCAGAGAGCGAATCACCAGTCCGAGCATAAATTCGATAAAAGCTTCCGGACTGGCGCCATACCCCTGAATTTCCGTCAAATAACGGTTGTAGGCGCCCTTTTCTTCATCCGTAATAAAAAAAGGCGGATAACCGTAGGCTACGAGTATCAGATTGCTCAGCAAACGCGCCGTGCGCCCATTGCCGTCGTGAAAGGGGTGAATGGCCAGAAAACGGTGGTGAAACTCAAAAGCCAGCAACAAAACCGATCCGGGGTCCGATTTTCCCCGATCCACTTTTTCCAGACCGGCGTTCAGCCAGTTGAGCAGCGCATGTATGGCGTCAGGCACTTCATCGGGCGGCGTAAAAGCAAATTTTTCGCCCCGGGAATTGATGATTTCATTGGCCTCCGTTTTCCATTGCCCCAACTGCTCTTGCCGTACCGGATCTTCCTCGTACAAAATGGCCCGGTGAATGTCTTTTATGCGTTTTTCTGAAAGTTTGAGTTCTCCCTTGCCTATGCGGAAAATATCGAGCGTGACCTGGTCGTGCCGTTGCATTTCCAGGATGTCTTTCAGGGGTTTGCCCGCCACGGTGATATTGCCCGTCATTACCGAGCGGGTTTCTTCCCGCGTCAGAGTGCCGCCCTCCTGCCGGTTGGAGTAGTAGTTGGTCTCCTCGCGCAGGCGGTTTTCAAGGCGGCGCAACACCTCGGGCGGAAGTTCGCCCCGGGCATCAATCTGCCGGCGAAGGGCCTCGATTTGTTGTAATTTTTGGGCGATGCTGGTCATGAGCGAGATCAGATATGCGACAAAAATAAGCACCCTGTCGGCTGTTTGGCTCCCGCTGATCAGATTTTGCCTGTAGAAATTCGCGTCGTTCAAACGGAAACAGATCAGCCACAACCCGCTCTGTCCGACGAAGACCGGGCCATTATCCCGAAAGGCTTACCCGAACGCGCCGACTTCGAAGCATTCCTGCTGGATTTTCAACAGAACCGGGAAGATCGACCGCTGCCTGGCTGGTATTATAAAGCGCAACTGTATAGCCTTATGAGCACCGCAATAAGGAATAACCCTTTTAAAAATCCGTGAAAACCCGCGTCATCCGCCTTCATTTTTTCAAATACTTGTTCAATTCCGCCACCAGTTGATATACTGTCGTACAAGGATTTTGCTCTGCCGGACTGATATGCTGAGACTGCCGAAAAAGCCTTTCAGCATTGCGTATTGCATTTTCCTGACTGGCTAACGGGTCATCCAGCAAACGCTGGTACAGTGTAGCACAAAAACGATGTCTTTTACCCTCCCGTTCATAGGAGATACCCCACCTTCGTCCAAGCAACTCAAAATATTCGCGCCGGGTCATAGCAGCATCCAGATACTGATAATGTAAAACAAACCACAACTCGAAAGCGTCATTGGAATAGGCTACCCGAAAGCCATACCGCTCAGCCTGTGATACAGCGTGGTTAAAATCCTCGCGCTGCAAAGCAGAGTCCTTGATCGGGTCGTGATCCATGTCGAATACCAGCCAAACTTCCCGCTCCGAATCACGCGGCAGGCGAGCAACATAATCGATGGTTGCATCCACCAAACTGGTTTTCGAACGCCCGGTTCCGAATGCTTCCACCTCCGCCTGTAAAACCGGGAAAGCTTTGAAGTACAAAGGCTCCGTGTTCTCGCCCTCGCATATAATGAGGAAACGTCGGTCATTGGGCTGTCGACTATTTCTTTTGTATGCCGCGGCAGCCCCGATTCGCTTGTTCCACGCCTTATTTTGATCCGTTTTTTTGCTGTGCCGGCTCATTATTTTCGAAGATAAAAGCCCATTCCAGGCGATTGGTATATGGGATAGCGCCGTATCGACCCTGTAAATAATCACTTTCCAAAGACGCGTCATTCCGCACGCCTTTGAATGCTGCCAAATCGGTCAGTATGCTCTGACCAGTCCGGTCTTTTTCCACAAATGCAATCTGGTCGCGGCGAAACAAGCGCTGATCCAACAAATGTGTGTCGTGCGTCGCTACAATAAGTTGAGCATGCAGCGGGTTGGTCTGTGGAGAATGGAACAGCGAAATAATAGCACGAATCAACTTGACGTGCAGACTGGAGCCAAATTCATCCAACACCAATACCCCGCCATTTTCAAGCGCACTGATCAGAAACGGACTGAGGGAAAATAGTTTTTGTGTGCCATAAGACTCATCGCTCAATAAAAAAGGAACATCAATGTCTGACTCGCCCGTATCGCCCACTGCTTTGCGGTGCGTGACCATCACCACGAACTTTCTCCCGCCTTCGGTCATTTTTTGATGGTATTCACGAGCCGCCTGATTGGGCAATCCGTCCTCCCCGACTTCCATCATCTCCAGATCATTAATGCCCAAATCGGCTTGTTTCAACACTTCTGTCATTTTTTTTCGCATGGTCTCGTCTTGAAACGCATCCATGACAAATTTTCGGGTAGCCGGGTCATCCATCCCGCTGTGTACGGCAAACGATTCAGAAAAATAACGGGCGATCTTCGCCGCCAAAGGACCGTTGAAGGCTGCCACCAAAGGCAAAAACAAAGCATTGGGGCGGTACAAAGGGGGCATTTCGTCTTTGCCGATGACCAGCCGCGCACCTTCCTTGAAATTACGCGCATTGACCTCTATGTCTTGTTTGTCGCGTCGAAAATGATAAGATTCCGGCCCCTTGTCGCCGCTCGAATACAACCATTCGCTTTGTACAGCCGTACGCGTGGCCTCAAATCCGTAGCGGTAATTGCGCCCTTCGAGGCGGAAACGAATCTGGAAATAACTTGGCTTGCTGAAATCTTTTGTGTTCAGCAGGAAAGGTTCGATCAGGGCAGCCAGCACCTCATCGTCCTGCAACGAATGCCGAAAGATGTACAAAAAAGCCGAAAGGGCCTTTACCAGATTGCTTTTTCCGCTGGCATTGGCGCCATACACTACTTTGGACCTGACCAGGCTCAACTTGTCGCCGAGACGGATAATGTTCTGCTCATCAAGGCGGGCATCCTTCGATTTGAACGGAGCAGCCTGCATGTGCAGGGTTTGCATGTCGCGGAAAGAACGAAAGTTCTCTGCGCTGAATTCGATCAACATTGTAATTTATTTGTGAAATACTCACAAATATAGGCTTCTTTTGACAAATTTTAATTAAATTTTGCATACCCCCACCTCAGCCCCCCTCCACCAACCGAATCTCCTCCT
>JADZFP010000498.1 GCA_020849825.1 Saprospiraceae bacterium | reverse complement strand
ATCGCTGCGCGGAAAAGCAACGGCCGCCGGCTATGTTCCGGCCATGCTCGATAAGGGCACCACGACCATGAACCGCCAGCAGATCAAGGAAGAACTCGACCGGCTCAAAGCCCGGGTTTCCTTCTTCGGCGGCGCGGGCAGCCTCACCATCAGCATCGAAACCGACCGCGAACACCTGCCGGCAACCATCCGTCTGGTGGGCGAAATGCTGCGCAACCCCGCCTTCGACCCGGCCGAATTCGACAAACTCAAAACCGAACAACTCGCCGCGCTCGAAGAGCAGAAAAACGATCCGAATACCCTCGCCAACGTAGAATACGCGCGCCTCACCGATCCGGGCCGCGCCAAAGACGATCCGCGCTACACCATGACCATCGAAGAGGAAATTGCCGCTACCCAAGCCCTTACCGTCGAGCAGGTGCGCGACTTTTACAAATCCTTCTACGGCGGCAACGAGTACGCCACCGGCGCCATCGTCGGCGATTTCGACAATAAGGAAGCCGAAAAAGCCATGAACGAAGCCTTCGGCAACTGGAAAAGCCCGGCGGCCAAATACGTGCGCCTCGACGACCCGTACGTGGCCGCAACGTCGCAAAGCAAAAGCATCGAAACGCCCGATAAAGCCAATGCCAGCTATGTGGCCGGCTACAACTTCGCCATGCGCAACGACGACCCGGAATACCCGGCCGTGGCCATCGGCGGCTACATCATCGGCGGCGGTTTTCTCAACTCCCGACTGGCCACGCGCATCCGCCAGAAAGACGGCCTGAGTTACACCGTACGCGGCAGCTTCTCCGCCAGCCCGCTCGATAAAAACGCATCGTTCAACGCCTTCATGATCTACAACCCGGAAAACCTCGGCAAACTCGAAACGGCTTTCCGCGAAGAGATCGAACGCGTTACCAACGAGGGCTTTACCGCCGAAGAGCTCGCTTCCGCAAAGTCCGGCTGGCTCAAATCGCGCAAAGTGAACCGCACCTCCGACGCCTCGCTCGCCGGTACGCTCAGCAGTTACCTGTTCTACGGACGGGATATGAGCTGGGATAAAAACTTCGAGCAGAACGTCGAGAACCTGACCCTCGAACAGGTCAATGCCGCCATGAAAAAACACCTCGACTACTCGAAAATCGTTTCGGTGAAAGCCGGGGATTTCAAAAAAGCGGCAAAACCTTGATGGGAGTTGGGTGTTAGGTGTTAGGTTTTGGGTAAAAGGTGCGTTTCTGCTCTCGGTAGGGTGCATGGTTCGAATAAGCCATCGCCA
Organism: Saprospiraceae bacterium; assembly: GCA_020849825.1. Taxonomy (GTDB): domain Bacteria; phylum Bacteroidota; class Bacteroidia; order Chitinophagales; family Saprospiraceae; genus M3007. The sequence goes on along the minus strand of JADZFP010000498.1, from coordinate 8,740 downwards.
AGGGGTCGGCAATGCACCTTTTACCCAACAAACTGACTGACGCCGGGTTTCACGTGTTGCTACATACGTTTTGCCGCGATGCGGCACTCCCTAATTGCAAATCTGATTGATCCTGTTTCATCGATAACTACATACGTTTTGCCGCGATGCGGCACTCCCTAATTGCAAATCTGATTGATCCTGTTTCATCGATAGTGAGTTGACCCAACTGCCGCATCGCGGCAAAATGTATGTAGCCCCGGCGATTTCGAAGGGGAATGTGTGCCGCATCGCGGCAAAATATTGTGTAATTAATTCCTGCCCACCACACCACCCGAGAGCAAAAACGCACCTTTTATCCAAAACCTAATACCTAACACCCAACCCCTAAAACCTAAAACCTGAAGATAAATGTCGATCTTATTTATCGAAGATGAACCCAAGGTAGCCACCTCTTTACAGAAGGGACTGGAGGAGAATGGCTTTGAGGTCGACCTGGCGCCCGACGGCGCCGTGGGGCGTCACATGGCCAGTCAGAAGGCTTACGACCTGATTTTACTCGACATCAATCTGCCGTTTGTCAATGGGTACGAGGTGTGCCGGAGTATCCGATCAACGAATACGGAAGTTCCGATCATCATGGTGACGGCGCGCGGAACGGTGGATGAAAAAATCTCGGGTTTTGATGCCGGGGCCGACGACTACATGGTGAAGCCCTTCGATTTCCGCGAACTGCTGGCCCGTATCCGGGTGTTCCTCAAACGCGGCGGCGGCGGCAAGGAAATGAATGAAGGCTTGATTTTGCGGGTAGCCGATCTGGAATTAAATACCGCATCTCAAACGGCCAGCCGCCAGGGTATGCCTATCGTGCTGACGGCCAAAGAATACGCGTTGCTGGAGTTTCTGGTGCGCAGCAACGGCCGGGTAGTCACCCGGGCCGAAATCACGGAAAAAGTGTGGGACGTCAATTTCGATACCGGCACCAACGTGGTCGACGTTTACATCAACTTTTTGCGGAAAAAGATCGACCGCAATTTTGAACCGAAGCTGATTCAGACCAAACAAGGCGTCGGGTACTTCCTCAAACCCCAGTGACGGCAACTCATGAATATCAGGGCAAAACTCACCCTCCGGTTCTCGCTTATTGTCGGCACCATCCTGGTGTTGTTCTCCACGGCAGTGTACCTGCGCTCGGAAGAGTACCGAAGAGAAGAGTTTTTCACCCGTTTGGAAAGCCGCGCAATCACGTCGGCCCGCCTGTTGGTAAAGGTGCAGGAGGTCGACCTGAAAATGATGCGCATCATTGATCAGAACTCGATTTTTGCCCTTTACGAAGAAAAAGTCCTCATTTTCAATCAAAAAGATTCGCTGCTGTACAGCAGTCTCGACGATCTGGAAATCCCGTACACCCATGATTTTCTCGAAAAAATCCGTAGGGAAAACGTTGTGAGAACAACCCGCGATCAACTTGAGGTCGTCGGTCTCGTGTTTCCGGAACAGGACGAAGAGAATCAGGTCGTCGTCATTTCTTCGGCGTTCGACCGGTACGGCCGCAGCAAACTCGACAACCTGCGGAATGTATTGCTCACCGGCCTGTTTCTGGGTATCGGACTGATTATCCTGGCCGGCCGTTTTTTCGCCGGTCAGATGCTGGAACCGCTTGTTCGCATCAATGCGCAGATCTCTGAAATCACCGCCGGCAACCTCGACAAACGGGTCAATGAAGGCAACGAACGCGATGAAATCGCCCAATTGGCCATCAATTTCAACCAAATGCTCAAACGACTGGAAACGGCGTTCGAGATCCAGCAGCAATTCGTATCGAACGCCTCGCACGAATTGCGCACCCCGCTGGCCGCCATAACCAGCCAACTCCAGGTCACGCTCGACAAAACGCGCTCGGTGGAAGAATATCAGCGTGTCATGAAGTCGGTGTTCGACGACGCCCGCACGCTGGTGGAGTTGACCAATGGCCTCCTCGTATTGGCCCAATCGGGCATACAGCGCTCCAAATTGCCTTTCGGGCCGCTCCGGATCGACGAGGTGCTTTATGCCGCCAAAGACGAACTGGCGAGAGCCCAGCCGGAGTACCAGTTTCAAATTGAATACCGCGAATTGCCCGAAGAGGAAGAAGCCATGGTGGTGTATGGAAACGAGCAACTGCTCAAAACCACGTTTCTCAATTTGCTCGACAATGCCTGCAAATTTTCCAGCGACCATCAAGTAATGGTCGGTTTTTCCTTTCCCGAACGGCAAGTGGAAATACATTTTTCCGATCGCGGTATGGGCGTTCCGGCAGGAGAGGAAATACAAATCTTTAATTCCTTTTTCCGGGGTAGCAATGCTTCCGGCATTACACGCGGACACGGGATCGGGTTGTCGCTTTGCAAACGTATCATTCAACTCCATCAAGGCGCGCTGCGCTACGAACCCAGGGCCGGCGGCGGCAGCAATTTCATCGTCACACTACCCGTGATGCATTGATTTTAAAAGGTTTAATCGGATTTTAATCCGGCTTTTAACCCTGCTTAATAAAGCTCAAAATTCAGGCACGGATTTTTCAAGTCGCGGAAATCAAAATCGATTTCCTATGACAGAGAACACAAAAACAATCCGAACCTGGGCAATCATTGCCTCCGCACTCTTCTTGCTGAGTTCCTTTTCCACCTGCTGGTTTTGGTCGAAATACCGCAACCTCGCCGAAGAAAACACCGGCCAGGGCCAGCGAATCGAATCTTTGATGGCTGAAAAAGAACAACTCGACCGTCAGCTGGACAGCCTGAACGCCGCTTACAATTTCGTTCGCCTGGAAAACGACTCCCTGCAGGGCGCAGTGGCCCGCTCCGAACATATTGTGGTGGAGAAATTGAGCCAACTGGAACAATTGCGCAAAAAAAACACCCGCGACATCAAGGAACTCCGGGCGCAGGTGGCCGCTTTGCAACAAGCCAAAACAGAACTGGAGACCGTCGTCACTTTGTTGCGCACGGAGAATGAACAACTCAAAGCCGAAAACCAACGGCTGGCCGGAGAAAACGAAGAATTGCGCGGTCAGAATACCGAACTCGGCCAGCAGGTGAGCGAGCTCAGCCAAAAACTGGAAGACCAGATCCGCAAAACCCATTCCGCCAAATTCAAAGCCTCCGCCTTCCGGGTGGAAGTAGAGCGCCGGGGCGAAAAACTGACGACCAAAGCCCGCAAAGTGCGCAACCTGACCGTCAGCTTCGACCTCGCCGACGTGCCCGAAGCCTTCCAGGGCCCGCAAAAACTCTACCTCGTGATCGCCGACGACCGCGGCACCCCCATCGCTTCCGCCAACCCGATCAAGGCCACTGTCGATGCCCCTTCTGGAGCCGTTCAGATCGTCGCACAACAAGCAAAAGCCGTAGCCCTCGGCCCCACCCAGCGACTGTCGTTTTCCTACAAACTCGACGAAAAACTCAAAAAAGGCAGCTACGTCGCCGCCATTTACTGTGATAAAGGCCTGCTCGGCGTATCCAGCTTCCGGCTCATGTAAAATAGCCTTTAATAGGATTTTAACCCCTGTTTAATTAGGCTTTAAATCGGCTGAAAGAACCTTTGCGCCGCAATTTTTTCGCATTTCAATCCAATTTTCCCATGTTCAAAAGTGCGCCCGGATTAATCCGCCGGAACGCACACAAAAACTCGATTGCCCATGATCCTTTGGTTTTATTCCCTATTGCTGATCTCCGGGATCAGCCACACCGACCTCTCCCGCTCACCCATTCATCCATCCTCATCCCAACCGAATTTTGCACCCGAAATCCTGATCGACGAAATCCAGCCCGCCAGCTGTTCCGGCAGCACCGACGGCGCAATTTTTATCACCGTCAAACAGGCCGAACTCCCCTACACCGTTCTGTGGAGCAATGGAGATACCAACGAAGACCTGACGGGTATCGAAGCGGGCGTGTACAGCTGCACCGTCACCGATGCCAACGGCGAAACCAGCTCGCTCAACGGTATCGAAGTGGAAGGCCCTGAACTTATCGTCGTCACTGCCGACATCGCCACTCCGCCCGACTGCCTGGGCAATCCGGGCTTCATCGCTGTGAGCGCCGAGGGCGGCACGCCGGACTATGAATTTATCTGGAATACGGGCGATACCACTCCCGAACTTAGCAGCGTCGGAGAAGGTACTTACAGCGTCACCGTGACCGACCTGAATGGCTGCAGCGCAAGCCTCGACGTCACGCTGACCACCGAATACCCGCAAGCCGCTACCGCCGACGCCCTGATCAATTGCGCCAATGCAGTTGTCGCATTGAGCGGCGACGCGTCAACGAGCGGCCCCGATATCAGTTATGCCTGGACGACAGCCAACGGCCAAATCCTGTCGAACCCCGATTCTGTGGTCGTTTACGTAGGCAGCGGCGGAGTGTATCATTTACTGGTCACCAACACCCTCACAGGCTGCACGGCCGAAGCGGAAGCGACGGTCAGCGTGGACTCCGTTCCCCCTTTCGTCGACCTGGGCGACGACATCACCGTGTCGTGCACCAATACGGTCGATACCCTTTTCGGCGACGGCTCAACCGGCCCCGGTTATACGTACCAATGGCTCGCCATCAACGGCGGGCACCTGATCAGCGGCGCTTCGTCGCTCAATGCCGTATTCGACCACACCGGCACCTTTGTGCTGACCATTCAAAATACGGAAAACGGGTGCATGGCCAGCGATACCATCGTCGTGACCGGCCTCAACGCCCCGCCATCAGCACTGGCCAGCGCCGATACCCTTAATTGCCTTCAGGATTCCCTGACGCTCACGGCGCAATACGATACGCTCAACACCCAGATTATCTGGCAAGGCCCCGGCGGATTCAGTTCCACCCTGCCCGCTCCGAAAATCGGCGACCCGGGATCGTATATACTGACCGTTACCGATACGCTGACGGGGTGTTTTGTCAACACCACCGCCCTGATTATGGCAGATACCAGCCGGCCGGCCATCCTTTACACCTTCGGCGGCACGCTGGATTGCAGCCAAACCGAACTCCTTATCGGTGTAGAAGTCGATACTGCCGTAGCCAGCGGCTTTTACTGGTCGGGGCCCGGCGACTTTGAATCTTTTGAACAAAGCCCGGAAGTGAACGTGGCCGGCGAATATTTCCTCACCGTCACCAATCTCGACAACGGCTGCTTTGTCGTCGACACGGTGCTTGTCGAAGGCGACTTCGCCTTGCCGATCGCCGATGCCGGTGGCGATCAATTGATCACCTGCACGGCGCCTTCGCTCGAACTCGACGGCAGCGGATCGACCCAGGGCGATGAATTTGCCTACGCCTGGTCGACTGCCGATGGGCAGATTCTTTCAGGAGACAGTACACTTTCGCCCCTTGTAGATGCCGCCGGGACTTATGTTTTGACGGTTTTTAACCTCGAAAACGGCTGCACCGCCACCGATGAAACCCTGGTCGGTATCGAAACGACCCAGCCGCTTGCCGAAGCGAGCGTCGGCGACACCCTGTCCTGCGATTTGACCGAAATAACGCTGTCGGGCAGCGTAGACCCGACCGATGATGTCGAGTACGCGTGGGACGGCCCCGACGGATTTGCGTCTTCCGATCTGAATCCGGTTGTAACCGAACCGGGTCTGTATACCTTGTCGGTCACTTACCTGCCCAGTGGCTGTACCGCCTCGGCATCGGTCACCGTGGTGAGCACCGCGCCGGTTGCGCAGGCGGGCCCGGACAAAAGCCTGACTTGTTCCATCACCGAAGTAACCCTGGAAGGTTCCGTTTCCAATGCGGGACCCGATGCGATTTACTTTTGGACCACTGCCGACGGCAACATCGTGAGCGGCGACAGCACCTTGAATCCTCTGGTGAATGCAGCGGGAACCTATACGCTCACCATTATCGATACGCTCAGCAATTGTGCTAACAGCTCCGATGTAATCGTTGTTCTCAACACTACCGCACCGCAGGCCCTCGCCGGCCCCAACGGTTTGCTAACCTGCGCCGCGCCCACGGTTTCACTCGACGGTTCGGCTTCTTCCGGCAGCGGGTCCTTGCAATTTGCCTGGTCGACCAACGAGGGCAACATTATTTCGGGAGCAAATACGGCTACCCCCGAAGTGGATGAGCCGGGTGAATATTACCTGGCGCTCACCGATCTTTCCAACGGTTGTACAGCCTACGACACCACGGTGGTGGAAGCCGACCTGACACTACCGGTTGCTACGGCCTCGGCTTTCGGCTCGATTACCTGTGTGAGCGTGAGCGTACCGCTGAACGGCAATTCTTCCGTGCCGGGTTCGAGTTTCAGCTGGGTTGGCCCCAACGGGTTCGTATCCAGCGAGCAAAACCCCGTAGTCAGCAATCCCGGCGCTTACACTTTGACCGTTCAGCACCCCGTAAATGGCTGCACCGGGACGGCCACGGCAGTCGTGCAGGAAAATACCATGCCCCCCACTTTAACCGCCTCTGCAGGCGTTCTGACCTGCAGCCAGCCGTCAGTCGCCATCATGACCAGCGCGACGCCGGCCAATGCGACTTTCCTTTGGATCGGACCCGGCGGATTCAGTTCGACGGCACAGAATCCCATGGTCAGCCAACCCGGCACCTATTCGCTGGTAGCCACCAACCCGGCCAACGGCTGCACCAACTCCGTATCGGCGCTCGTTTCGCAGAATATTACCCCGCCTACCGTCAGCGCTCCGCCGGCAGGTACGCTGACCTGTTTGCAAACGACCGTCACGCTCAATGCCACAGCAACGCCGGCCGGCGCCGGGTTCTCCTGGTCGGGCCCCGACGGGTTTAGCTCCAATCTGCAAAACCCGGTGGTTGACCAGCCCGGCATCTATTCCGTTACGGTGACCCATCCGGTAAACGGCTGTACCAATACGACGCTCACTTTTGTCGAGTCGAACGCCATTCCGCCCACGGCCTATGCCGGCGCCGACCAGCCATTGAGCTGCCAGACCGGTTTCCTGACCCTGAACGGCATCGGTTCTTCCACCGGCCCCCAGATCACGTACAACTGGACAACGCTCGATGGTAACATCGTCATTGGCCAAAATTCATTAATGCCCAGGGTGGATGCTGCCGGCACTTACACGCTACTCGTGACCAACACCGCCAACGGCTGCACGGCGACCGATGAGGTTGAAGTGAGTTTGCCCTCGGCAGTGACGGCTGTCATTTCTCAAAGCCAGTCTGCCAGTTGCAACGGCGGCAGCGACGGCTCGGCCACGGTACAGGCGGGTGGCGGCACCCTCGTGTATTTCTACAACTGGTCCAGCGGCGCCCAAACGGCCACGGCTTCCAACCTCAGCGCCGGGGTGTACGCCGTCACGGTAACCGACCAGGCAGCCTGCTCCGCCATAGCCTCGGTAACGATCGGGGAGCCGACTGCCCTGAACGTCACTATCGCGGTAACTCCCGAAACTTTGCCCGATGCCAACAACGGTACTGCTACGGCAAGCGTGCTCGGCGGTACCATGCCGTACAGCTACCTCTGGAGCACCAATGCCACCACGGCCTCTATATCCAACCTTGCACCGGGCGCCTACACGTTTACCGCCACGGATGCAAACGGTTGCACCGCCACAGGTATCGCCAATATCAATGAATCGACTTGTGCCTTGTCGGCATTGGTACTGACCACCCCTGTTAGTTGCTTCGGCAATACCAACGGCTCTGCCACGGCCAATGTCGGCGGCGCCAGCGGAGCAATCAGCTACGCATGGAGCAACGGCGCAACGACGCAGAGTATCCAAAACCTTGCTGCCGGCGCATACAGCCTTACGGTAAGCGACGCCGCCGGTTGCCAGGTATTTGTATCCGCCCAAATCGGCTCGCCCCAGATTCTGACAACTACCCTCCTGAGCCAGCAAAATGTGCTGTGCGCCAATGACCTGAGCGGCGCCCTGAGCGTAGCGGTAAGCGGCGGCAACAGTCCGTATTCTTATGTCTGGTCCAACGGCGGCACATCGAACAGCCTTAACAATTTGGGTCCGAATGTCTACTCGCTGACCACTACCGATGCCAACGGTTGCACCGATGTTTTCAGTGAAAGTATCACCGCAACCGACGAAACCGCGCCTTTGCTGCTGTTGAACAACGCCTCCGTAGCGCTCAATGCCAATGGTATCGCAACGTTCGGCGCCGATCTGTTCGATTCGGGCACGGCCGACGGCGAATGCGACCTGGCCAGCCTAACGGTAAGCCCGTCGAGCTTCGGTTGCAGCGAACTGGGCGAACACGTCGTCACCCTGACGGCAACCGACGTCAACGGCAATTCCGCCACCGGGACCGCCATCGTGACCATCGTGGATAATACCGCCCCGACGCTGAGCTGCCCGGCCAATATCGCCACCGGCGCCTGCCAACCGACGGTACAATTCGCGCAACCGGTGATTACCGACAACTGCGCCGTCGTGCCCGCCCAACTGGTACAACAAAGCGGGCTGCCTTCCGGCTCGGAGTTCCCTTCCGGTGAAACGGTTCAATCCTTTATCTACACCGACGCAGCAGGCAATTCGGGCGCATGCAGTTTCACAGTGACCGTATCGCCGCCGCTGACCGTGGCGACACAATCGACGCCTTCGGCCTGTGGCCTGAGCTGCGATGGCAGTATCAGCCTCGATATCAGTGGCGGTGCATTGCCTTACGGAATCCTGTGGAATACCGGCGCCAACACAGCAGATTTGAGCGGATTGTGCCCCGGCGACTACGCGGCGACCGTAACCGACGGCCAGGGCTGCTCGCAAGTGTTGAGTTTTGTAATCGAGTCT
>JADZFP010000497.1 GCA_020849825.1 Saprospiraceae bacterium | reverse complement strand
CTCGAACCATACTTTGGAATAGACAAACGATTTACTATAAGAACGTTTTGATCAGCCTTTTCTATCTTTGCCCTTGCATGAAACATCACGTTGCCACATTTCTCGCCCTCGTCCTGCTCGCGCAGGCCCTGGCCCCGCTTACGGGGCAATTGGCAAAGGCGCCGGCGCTGGTGGCTCATTTTTACGCGCACCACGGGCATGCCCATCACGAACATGGCGACGAATTGGGCGTTCTTGATTTTCTTGCTCAACACTACGGTGGTCAGACGCATCACGACGACGCGAGCCAGGACCATTCCAACTTACCATTCCGTTGCGCAGACGCTTCGTGCGCCGCGTTGCTGCTCGTACTGCCTTCCGACCTTCCCCTGCCAGGGATAACCGCTGACCCGGTTTTTCAGTCCAGGACTGTTTTCGGAAACGATGATTGGTATTCCGGCCTGTTTGTGCGGGATATTTTCCGGCCTCCACTCGGCTGAGCCGGTTCTCCTTCCTTTTTCGGTTTAAAGTCCTTCCGCGTTTACGAAACCTTCGAGGTTTCGTAAACGATGCGGCTATTCCGACCATTTTTTTCCTAAACATTTCATTCTCAACGCATCTGCAATGAAAAATATATTCATTGGCTTGCTGGCGATTTTGTTGGTCGCCGCTTGCCAACCGCATAGCCACGACGCCGAAGGCGGGCACACCCACAATGCCGACGGAAGCCATCCCGCCGAGTCCGAATTGGAGCCGCTGGCCTTCACGCTCTACACCGCCCAAACCGAACTTTTCGTGGAGTTCAAGCCATTGGTAGTGGGACAGGAGAGCCGCTTCGCGGCGCACTTCACCGCGCTGGGAGAGTCGTTCAAGGCCATCGGCGAGGGCAGCGTCACGCTCACCATGAGCGGCGCGGCGGGCAGCCAAAACGTCACCGCCGACGCGCCACAGGTGCCGGGCATATTCCGCCTGCGCATGACTCCTGAAAAGCCGGGGCTTTACAAACTCACATTCGACATTAAAACTCCTGCCTACACAGACCAGGTGGTACTGGATAGCGTGACGGTTTTCCCCGATGAAAAAACCGCGCTTGCTCAGCAAGAGCCTGAAAGCGGCGGCGGCAACGACATCACCTACCTGAAAGAGCAGGCCTGGAAAATTGATTTTGCCAACCAACCCGTGCGGCGCATGCCCTTCGCCAACGTGGTGAAAACCTCCGGCGTAGTGATTACCACGCCGGGCGACGAAGAAACCGTGTCGGCCAAAACGGCGGGCATCGTCCGCATCACCAAATCCGGTTTGTTTGAAGGTTCGGCGGTCGGGGCCGGGCAGGTGCTGTTCACCGTGTCGAGCCAAGGGCTGACCAGTGGCAACGCGCCGCTGCAAATCCAGGAGGCGCGCAACAACCTGGCCAAGGCCAAAGCCGATTTTGAGCGCAGTCAAAAACTGTACAACGACCGCTTATTGGTGGAGCGGGATTTTTTGCAAGCCAAAAACGCTTACGAAAACGCCCAATCGCTGCTCGCTACACTGAGCGCCAACTATGGAGAAGGCGGCCAAAGCATCCGCAACACGCGGGCCGGTTTTGTCAAATCGCTGTTGGTGACTGACGGGCAGTTTGTGGAGACGGGCGCGCCATTGGCGGTGATTTCCAAGAGCAAAAAATTAGTGGTCAGAGCCGAAGTATCGCAAACGGCATTTTCCAAAATCACCGGCATCGCGTCGGCCAATTTTCGGACGGGCGGCGGCAAAGTTTATTCCCTCGCCGAACTGAACGGCCGCCTGGTTTCCATCGGCAAATCGGCGGAAAACACGCTGTTCATCCCGGTCTTTTTCGAGGTGGACAACCGCGAAGGCATCATCCCCGGCGCGTTTGTCGAAGTTTATTTAAAAACCAACGCACAGACGGCTGCGCTGGTCGTGCCGACATCGGCGGTCATGGAAGAGCAGGGCAGTTATTTCTGCTACGTCCAGACGGAAGGCGAGTCGTTCCAAAAACGCGAACTCCGCATCGGCGGCACCGACGGCCAAAACGTGCAGGTGCTTTCCGGCGTGGCCGAGGGCGAGCGCGTGGTGACCAAAGGCGCGTACAACATCAAACTCAGCACAGCCGCAGGCACCCTTCCGGCACACGGCCACGAACACTAAATCAGAAAAGAAATGTTGAACAACATCATTCAATACGCCCTGCACAATCGGTTGATGATTGTCGCAGCGGCCATATTGCTCCTGATTTGGGGCAGTTACACCGCCACCCGCATGGACGTGGACGTGTTCCCCGACCTTACCGCCCCGACAGTAGTAGTGCTGACCGAATCTCACGGCATGGCCCCCGAGGAGGTGGAAAAACTCGTTTCCTTCCCCATCGAATCGGCGCTCAACGGCGCCACCAACGTGCGCCGGGTGCGCTCCTCCTCGTCGGCGGGCATCAGCATCGCGTGGATAGAATTTGAGTGGGGCACCGATATTTTCCAGGCGCGCCAAATCGTGGCTGAAAAACTCTCCGCGATTTCAGCAGGGCTACCCGCCGGGGTCGGCAACCCTACACTCGCCCCGCAAGCGTCTATCATGGGCGAAATCATGCTCATCGCCGTCACTTCCGACAGCAGCGATTTCATGGCCACCCGTACCGTGGCCGACTGGAACATCCGCCCACGCTTGCTCTCCACGGCCGGCGTAGCTAACGTGGTGGTTATCGGCGGCGAATTCAAACAGTACCAGGTGCTGGCCGATCCCTTGCGCATGAAACGTTTCGGCGTCACACTCAATGAATTGCTCCACGCCTGCGAATCGTCCAACCAAAATGCCTCGGGCGGTTTTATCAACGACTTCGGCAAT
>JADZFP010000496.1 GCA_020849825.1 Saprospiraceae bacterium | reverse complement strand
GAGCGTGCAGCCGTAGTCGTGCAGGTACACCCCCGATGCGCGGCGGATCATCCAGTTGGCGATACGGCTCGGTATTTTGCGCAGGAACATGCCGTCCTGCCGTTTTTGCCGCACGCCGGCCAGCATGTCGAGCTGGTCGCGGCGGGCAATGTCGAGCATTCGGGGGATGTCGGCCGGGTCGTTTTGCAGGTCGCCGTCGAGGGTGACGATCCATTCGCCCTCTGCGGCGGCGATACCGGCAGCCAGGGCCGCGCTTTGGCCGTAGTTGCGGCGAAATTCGACGGTGCGCAAGCGCGGATTGCCGCTGTTTTGCAGTTCGGCCAGGGTGCCGTCGGTGGAGCCGTCATCGACGTACACGATTTCATAATCCATCCCCGCCAAAGCCGCATCGATCTGGGCAAGCATGGGGCGGATGTTCTCTTGTTCATTAAATACACAAACGACGACGGAAAGCTGGCGCGACATGGCAGGTCTTTTTTTTGCGCCGCAAAGTTCGGAAATTATCAATCTGCCAGCGGAAATTCCTCCATTACCTTTTTGTTATACGCTTTCCAGCCCCCGCGAAAATCGCGGCCAGACACGGCGATGAACTCAGCCATGCGGGGCGAATTCAATTGTTCGAGCAGTTGCCTGTAATCGCCATCGTATTTGATGCAATAACCGGAGTAAAAGGTCGCATCCTCGCGTTCGTGCAGGATGAAGTTGGGTTGCCGGTTCATGGGTGAAAACAGAATCTTCCGCCCGAAGCTGGTCTCCAGACCCTGTGAACGGGCATAGGCATACCAGGCGGGTTTAACCGGCCGTCCGTTGTCGCGACGATCGAGGTCGGGGCGCACGGCGCAGAGGTAGGCATAGGCCAGCGGGTAGCGTTGACGCAACTCCGTTTCGGCGATCAGGCGGGTTTTACCAGCGTGTTTTTCATAGGGGAAAAGGGCGTATTCGCGGATGGGTTCGTCTCCGCTTTTCAGGGTCGACGCTTTGACGAGCGGTTTTAAAATGCCGCGTTCCATTTTGACCCGGCCCTGCAGTTTGGTCAATGCCCACACGTATTGTCCGTCGAGCTCTTCTACCGGGAAAAAATAAGCCTTGTCGCAAAGGGTGGTGATGCCGACATGAATGCGGGCCACGTCTTTGAGGCGCTTCCCCGCTGTTCGTTCGGCCGCAGCGGCCCCAAGTTGCCAGAATTTTTTTTCACTAATTTTTTCAAAACCAACTACTTGCGAAGTAAAGGCGTTTTTGTCCAAAGCCTGTTCAAAGCGAAAGCAGGGCTGCGCTTCGGTACCGAACACGGCGATGGCGCTGTACGTCGTGGCGTTGTCGAACACCTGAATGTCGCCGTAATTGGTCAGTTGCAGCAGGTTTTGCTGGCCGGCAAAATACGCGCGCAGGGGGCGGGCGGTTTCGGTAAAAAAGAATGTGTTAGGCGTGATAAACCCACAGCGGCCGCCGGGCGCCAGCAGGCGGGTGGCGAGTTCGTAAAAAGCGATGTAAATATCGGTGGAGCCGCTCCGGCAAAACTCAAAATGCGCGCGGATGTATTGCCGCTGCGCGGGTTCGAGGTGCTGAATCCGGATGTAGGGCGGGTTGCCGACGATAAAATCAAACTGCCCCGCGGCAGCTTCCTGATGCAGGGCGTCGCAGCAGCGCAGGTTCCAGTCGATCCGCAACCCCAGCGGGTCGGTCAGGGCATCGAGCCGGGCGCGGCAATCGGCAAGCGCCTGCGGATCGATGTCCCAGCCGTGTACCTGAGCGAGATAGGCGGCCAGCCCGGCTTTGGGCGACCACCCGATGATGCGTTGCACGATGGCTTCCAGAAACCGTCCGTCGCCGCAAGCCGGGTCGAGCACCGGGCTGCCAAGCACGCCGGCGTGGTCGAACCCCGTGTCGTCGAGTATTTTCCCGACCACAAACGCCGGCGTGTACACCTGGCCGGTGAGCTTCTGGCGGTTGTATTGACGGGTGAGGGAAGACATTGATTGGGAGGGTTTATAAGGTTGATGAGGTTTATGTGGCAAGGAATTATGCCTGCTGCCTGGGTAAAACAACAACCGCCGGCGGTGATCAGGAGTTTGTCTCATCAGCAGGGTTACCCGGAAGCTCCGGAGAAAAAGTGTCACGCAAAGCCGCAAAGTCCGCCAAGGGGTAAATTCTTTGCGCGCTTTGCGACTTTGCGTGACATCATATTTCTACAATTTCGGGCCTGTGAAACAGCCGCTATTCTTCAGCGCCGCTGATTACCGACCGACAATTTTACAGTGTTTGTCCAATTTTCACCTTCAATTGCTAAAAAGTAAAGTCCCTCCGGCAAAGCAGGCGGCAACGAAAGGGCCTTTTCCAGGGGGCCGGAGGGCCATTCGCCCGACCACAAAACACCCGCCGGGCGACCTTGCAAATCATACAAAACCACCCGAATCTCTGCCGGTCGTATCAGGTCGAGCGACAGGGTGACCGTCTGCCGGGACACCGGGTTGGGGAATACCTGCATGAGCCGGGCCGGCGATGGTTCCGAAGTTGCTGTACTTGCTTCCAGCTGGTATGCGAGCACCGTCCAGTATTCCTCCGAACGATTGGCCGCCACCAACAGGCGGTCGCCGGAAATCAGGCAGGTGAAAGACTGGTCGCTGTAACTGCCCAGATCGATAAAGTTGTAGCCGCCGAGCCCGAAACTCGTGTCGATGGCGCCATCGGGCCAGTAGCGGTACACCGCCAGGTCCTGATCAAAACCCGTGCGGCAGTAACCATTGACGAGTAGTTTGCCGTCGGCCTGTATGTCCAGATTGGTGCTCCAGCATTCCAGTATGTTGTCGAAATAAACAATGGAAATGCCCCCGTTGCCAAAGCTGGTATCGGGTGTGCCGTCGGGGTTGTGCCGGGTAATGATATTGTCGATAATCGTCGGAGCCAGACCGTAAAGACCCGCGCCAATGGTCACGATCTTGCCATCGGGTTGCAATTTGGCCGAATAAGCATAACAGTCGATGTACCCGGGCACCTCTGTGATGACGTATCCGGCGCCGTCGCCAAAATCGGGGTCGAAGTCGCCGGAAGGCCAAAACCGCATCAGGGTGAAGCGCGGGTTATACGTGTTGGGTTCCGTGTAACCGGCCAGCACGATTTTCCCATCGGGCTGAATAAACATATCGCTGCAATATTCATCACCCGGCGTGACGTCGGCGATCACCAGGCCGTTGTCGCCGAAGCTGGCGTCCATGCTGCCGTCGGGCAGGAAGCGGTACATAAAAAAAGCGCCCTGGGTGCTGTTGTTCACACTGCCCGAGACGATGATCTTGCCGTCGGCCTGCAGCGCCAATGCGTTATGGTTGTTGTAATTGTAGGTCGGGAAGCCCACCAGGGGCATGGCTGCGCGGCCGTTGTTGCCAAAGGAGAGGTCGGGATCGCCGTTGGGCAGGTAGCGAAAGAGGTTGGAAGGAGATTCGCTGTCGGAAACCGACACCACGAGGATTTTCCCGTCGGGTTGCAGGGCGATGCCCCTGCCGGTCTGGAAGCCGTTGTCGACGTCGCTGCGCACCAGGCCGCCGTCGCCAAAGAAGGGATCGCATTGTCCGTTGGCCCGCAGGCGCATGACCGCCACGTCGCTGTACGGCGGTTCGCTGTTCCAGGCGACGCCGGCCAGCAGAATTTTGCCGTCGGGCTGCAGGGTCATGGCGTCGTAGCTTTCCATGCGGCCTTTAAACAAGCCGTCGCTCGGAAAAACGATGCCGTTGGAGCCGAATGTGCTGTCGATAAAACCGACTTGTGCGGCAGTAATAAAGGGAATGAGTAGGAATGCGAGTGGTAAATAGTTTTTCATAGCTGTGTTATTTATTTTTAGGCGATTACCCTATCCTGTAAGCCCTATAAGGGTTTAAAACCCTTATAGGGCTCTTGAAACTACCGCAGTACCGTCACCTCTCCGTAAATCGGTTTGATCTCGCCCTGGCACTCAATCTCCAGCAGCCACACGTAGGTATCCACCGGTGCGGGT
>JADZFP010000495.1 GCA_020849825.1 Saprospiraceae bacterium | reverse complement strand
TTTCGACGCCAGAATATTGGACAGCCGTTTAGACGCCTCGGGGTCTTCGTAGTCGCCCGAACCGGTCAGAATATGAAGATGCCGGGCTTGTTGCAATCTTGGCAGAAAATGTTCGTCGTTGAGCCCCGGCAGGTAGTGGCAGGGCGAATTGAAATACACGTCTTCGTCGAAGTAACCTTTCGTGTACGAAGTAAGGTCGTAAACACCCGACATGGCGATTGTGCCGTTGAACAGATCCGGCCGGCGGAGATACAGGTTGCAGGCATGCAGGGCGCCGAGCGAAGCGCCGGAGGTGATGATGGAGGTGTCGGCGCTGGTGTGCATCCGGATAAAGGGCACCACTTCCTCTTCTACGTAAGCATTGAACTGCTGGTGGCGGATCGCCTTATGGCGCGGGTGCATGCGGTTGTTCAGCCATGCCTCTGAGTTGATGCTGTTGATCGAAAATACTTTGACTTTGCCTGCATCGATATACGGTTCCAGTACGGAAATCAGGTGAAAGCGTTCGTATTCGAGGAAATCGGCGGCAGCTGTGGGCAACAGCAGCAGTGCAAAGCCGAAATGGCCGTACATGGCGATTTCCATGTTTTTGTTCAGTCGGGGAGAATACCACTGGTGGATTTCGCGATTCATCAGTTGGAGTGATTGCCTTTGGTGAAAAATGGATGTGTACCTGACGTATTTAGCTTCTTTCGGGGAGAAACCTGTTTTGGCAAATGTATACAAGATATAATTTCTTATTTAAAAAACAAATTGTTTTTTAAAAATACAATTTGTTTAAATTTGCTCCCGGATTTAAATAAATTGGGCCTGAAACCTTTATTATTTCAATAAATAAATTGATTAAGCAATGGAAATGGTTAAAAATGCCATCAACTGGTTCGAAATTCCGGTAACCGATTTTGAACGCGCCAAACGGTTCTATTCACAAATTTTCGACTTCGATATGCCGGTCATGGAGATGGGGCATATTCGCATGGGTATTCTGTTGTCCGACCAGAACGAAGGCGTCGGCGGCGCCATTTGTTACGGGGAAAGTTATCAGCCGGCCGGCGCCAACGGTCCGAAGGTGTACCTCAACGGCGGCAGCGATCTCAATATCGTATTGTCGCGGGTTGAGGCAGCCGGCGGACAAGTGATTATGCCCAAGGGAC
This sequence comes from Saprospiraceae bacterium, assembly GCA_020849825.1. Lineage (GTDB taxonomy): Bacteria > Bacteroidota > Bacteroidia > Chitinophagales > Saprospiraceae > M3007. The sequence goes on along the minus strand of JADZFP010000495.1, from coordinate 13,143 downwards.
TCATTTCGGAAGAGATTGGCTACATGGGCTTTTTCAACGACACCGAGGGCAACGTTGTGGCTTTACATTCGCAGCACTGAAAAATATTTTTTTTGACAACTATTGGCAAAAAGCTTGCGTAAGCCGGTCAGACTATCTTAAATTTGCCCATCGGAATTACGGAACGACTCGTCGTTTCTCCGAAAAATAAAAAGGGTTTTGTTTTGAATAGGTTTTTTAGGTGTGCCGCCTGTTGCCGTAATGGCGCAGGCGGTTTTTCTTTTTTATCGCGCTAAAAAATCGTCGTAAAGCATTTGCAGATAGGCTTTTGCAGTCGATTGCGCCGCAGTGTCGAGGGGCGATCCGTAGTGCTGCCATGCCCGATCCTGAAACCTGTAAAACCCTTTTCCGGATGGATCGATCCAGCCCATTCCATTTTCATTGGCGTAGTAGGCAAAACCCTTATCTACCCGGTTAATTGGCCGCTGTGGATAGGCGCCCGCTCCGTTTTCCCAAAGCCAGAGATTGCGGCTCCAGGGTAAAGGGTAGTCTTTAATACCCAGCATGTCGCCAACAGTGGCCGGAATATCGTGGTGGTTGGCCAAGACGGCAACGCGTTTGCCTTTCAAGGCAGCGTTGAGTCGCGGATGAAACATAATCAACGGGACATGCCTCGATTCGGGTTGGTCCATCCCCAGTCCGCCGGGCATGGAGTTGCCGTGATCGGCCACGAGAACGAACAGGGTATTGTCGTACCAGGGTTGTTGCCGGGCCTGTTTGAAAAACTCGCCGATCGCATGGTCGGCAAATGCTGCGGAATGCCTGAGTTTTTCCGGATCGGTGGGGCCGTTCCAGGTGCTTTCGTATGGCACGTCATAGGGCGGATGCAGGCTCAGGGTCATCAATGCGGCAAAAAACGGAGGGCGTAGCCCGTTGATCTCGCTAATCGAACGTTGCAGCATGATATGATCATCGACACCCCAACGCTGCGTTTTTTCTGCGCCGGTGAAATCTTTTTCCGACAGGATTTTTGAAAAACGCTGATAGCTAAGCCAGACGCCGATGTTGGCAAAAGTGAGTTCGCCACCGTAAACGTACAAGGTCTGGTAGCCCGAATCTCGCAACATTTTCGGCAAGGAAGGCAGCGTCGATGCCTTGTCGTCGAGCAATACGATCGACTGATCGGGCTGCGCCGGATAACCGGCCAACACCGAAACAAGGCCCTGATCGGTTCGGTACCCGCTGCTGTACACACTGTCGAACAAGATGCCTTCGCGTATCAGGGCGCTGAGATTGGGGCATACGCCGGCTTGCCCGCCAAGTTCTTCGATCACCTGCGCCGTCATGCTTTCCATAATGATGAAAACCACGTTTGGCTTAACGGCAGTGCTGTCGGACCACCGCGGATCGCGCAGGCCGGCGTCGCCGGGACTGTCTATGCGTTGTTCAAAAATTCTTAGAGCCTCGCCTTCGTCCATAAACCGGTAGTGGTTTTTGGTCGAGCGGGTTTCTACCAGACTGTGTACCAGATGCCAGAAAGTGTTGGTCGCGGCATGGTTGTTAAAGAGGTGTGGCGAATAATAGACCGCGCTTTCATTGATCGGCATCACTCCCAGCCCGCCGCGAATAGCCAACAAGAGCAAACCCAGGATCGCTGGTACCCAAAGTGCATTCCAGCGACTCAGGATGGACGGGTAAATATGAATACCGACAATCGCCCTGTACAAACGCCACCAGAGCCAGGTAAACAACAAATAAGCCAGCACGCTACCCAGTTTGAACACGAACGACATCGAGTCGAGCATAGCTGCCGGTGTTTTGAAATAGGCGATCGCACGATTATTCAACGGCGTATGCCATTCTTCGTACAGAAAAATATTGGCTCCGAATACAAAGACCAAAATGCTGAAAATCAGAACGTTGAAAACAAGGATGCTCCGAAGGGCGAATTGCCGTGTTTTATATCCCGATGCCAACCCGATCCCCCAAAGCAACACGGGTAACGACATCAAATACGCCGCTGTACTCAAATCGAGGGGCCATGCTTTCCAAAGTGCTGCCCAGGGTGAATAGGGGGCTTCTTCGGGCCAGCGGTCGTGAAACCAGCCGACGAACCAAATGCGGAACACGGCAAAAAACAGGAACCAGAACGACAGCAGTCGCAGTGGAAAGGAGAAAACGGAAAGATGACGTCGCAACAGGGTACAGAATTTATTCGCTCAGGGAAGGTCTTGCAGCCAACTGATTTTCAGGGCGTTTTGGGTGACGGGTGTGATTTTATACCTTTCATCGGGGCGCCAGCCCAGGAGCCAGATGATTTGTCCGTCGGCATCCGTCAGTACCCAGGTTTTTTCCTTGTCCAGCCGGGATGCTTTTTGATTGGTAAAATAGTCCTGGATTTTCTGGTGTTGGCCGCCCATACCGATTGGTTGAAAACTATCGCCCGGCTGCCAGGGCCGCAAAAGTAAGGGAAATCGCAATCGGTCGCTATCCACCAGCGTCGTCCGGCGGCCGTCGGGATAGGGGGGCGACGGGCTGGCGGGTGTTAGAACAATGCTGGAGTTGTCGGGGAGTTTGCGCAAGAGGTCGTCCTGCTCGATGCGGATTGCCTGAGGTAATGCCCGATTGGGGGTTAGTAGCAGCGCCTCGCGGTCGTTGAGCAGGCGGAGTCCTGAGCTGCCTTGCCATTCCTGACCGGTTTCTGAAATCAGCTCGGTCACCTGCCGGGCTTGCTCCGCTGTAAAACCGTGCGGTTTCAGCAGTATACGAAGCGCTTCTCCGGGTGAGGGCAAGCTCGCCAGTTTGGTTTTGTCAATGACCAGGGTATCGCCATTCCAGGCCCCAAGCCACTGGTGAAGCAAAAAATCCAGGTTGTCGGCAGCAGCCTGAAAACGCTCCATGTTTTTGGCGGATGTTTGAATGAACTGTGGATTGAGTTGCTCGAAACGCGGCATGAGGTGTTGCCGGACAGCGTTTCGGACGTAGTCGTCTTTGTCGTTGCTGCTGTCTTCGCGCCATTCGAGGCCTTGTTCAGCGGCATATTGTTCGAGTTCTGCGCGCGTGGCAAAAAGAAGCGGCCTGATCAAATGTCCTTGCCAGGGCCTGATGCCGCCCAGGCCTTTAAGCCCGGTCCCTCTGGCCAGATTCATCAGGAGCGTTTCCACGGCATCGTTGCGGTGGTGCGCCGTCACGATGGCTCCGAGTTGTTCTTTTTCTGCCAACGATTCGAACCAGGCATACCTCAATTGGCGTGCCGCCATTTGAATAGAAATGCCGTGTTGTTTGGCAAAAGAAAGCGTGTCGAAGTGATTGACATGCAGGGGCGTATCCTGTTTGGCGGCCAATTTGCACACAAACTTTTCATCTCCATCCGATTCTTCGCCCCTCAGTTGAAAATTGGCATGGGCAATCACCGCGGGCCATTGCAGGGCGCTCCACAAATGCGCCAGACAAACGGAATCCAGCCCTCCGCTCACCGCGAGTAGCACCGGCCTGTTGCCCGGCAAGGGCAATCGCAGACGGCGGATGTATTCAAGAAGACGTTCTTGCATCTGAATCTTATTGGCAACCAAAAATAGGGGCTTATCGTCTTTTTAAGATTTTGGGTTAAATTCCTTTTAAACCAAAAACAAGGTTAGGTCGTTTGTACCTGCAATTTGATTTTTGACCTATAAAATTTATTTATGAAAGCAGTCTTACCAAAATTTCTCCTGTTCCTTCTTACTCTGTTCCCTGCCTTGCTCCTGGCCCAATTGTCGGGAAAAGTTCTCGATGAAAACGGAGAGCCACTGCCCTTTGCTTCGGTGTATGTTCGGAATAGTACGACCGGTACTACCGCTAATTCGGACGGCGAATATCGACTTCCTTTGGCGCCCGGTGAATATGAAGTTGTGTATCAATATATCGGATACCGGCAGCAAATCGAGCAGGTAAAGATGGAAAAGTCGCCTGTGCGGCGCGACGTAACCCTGCAGCCCAGCAACCTGGAAATTACGGAAGTGGTTATCACGACCGAAGACCCCGCCGTCCGGATCATGCGTAAAGTGATCGAACGGCGCAGATACTACCGAAACAGGGTGCCCGATTATTCCTGCGACGTGTACATCAAAGGTTTTCACAAACTCATGGATGCCCCCGATAAAATACTGGGCGAAGAAGTCGGCGATATGGGCGGCATACTCGACACCAACCGGACGGGCGTGCTGTACCTCTCCGAATCCGTGTCGAAATTGTACGTGCAAAGCCGGCCCGAACGCACCCGCGAAGTCATGGTTTCGAGCAAGGTAAGCGGCCGCGACAACGGTTTCAGCCTCAATCGCGCCACCCTCACCGATTTTAATTTGTACGACGAGCACCTGGAAATCGACCGTGAAATCCTGTCGCCACTGGCCGACAATGCCTTTAACTACTACAATTTCAAATTGTTAGGCAAGTACAAGGACGAAAACGGATACGATATCTACAAAATCAGCGTAATTCCGCGCCGTGTCGGCGACCCTACGTTTTCGGGCAACCTCTATGTGGTCGACGAATGGTGGAACCTTGCCGGCGTTGATCTGGCCCTAACCGGCGCTGCTATCAAACAACCGGTTTTGGACACTTTGCGCATCGTACAGGAATTCGTGCCGGTAGAACGGCCCGACAAATGGTGCCTCTTGTCGCAGGTCACTACCTTCAAGTTTGGCGTGTTCGGTTTTAAAATTCAGGGTTTGTTTAATTCGGTTTTTTCCGGTTACAACATCAAGCCTCAGTACGAATCGGGCTTTTTCGGCAGGGAGACCTTCAAAATTGAAAAAGACGCCCCCGAGCGCGATAGTTTGTATTGGGAACAGGTACGTCCCGTGCCGCTGACTGCCGAAGAATCCCGCGACTACGTCCGAAAAGATAGTCTGCAAAAAATCTGGGAATCAAAGGCTTATCTCGACAGTATCGACCGAAAGAACAACAAGTTCAAACTTAACAACCTGCTGTTCGGTTATACCTGGCAAAATTCATATAAAAAAACTTCGGTATCGTACCCGGCGGCTTTGCAGTGGATCCAGTTCAATACGGTACAGGGCTGGGTGCTCAACGTGCAGCCGGAATTCAGCCGCTACGAAGGGGAGCGGCGCAGTAAATTCTGGCGAGTGGAAGGAACGCTCAATTACGGGTTTTCTGAAAATAGATTCCGCGCAGGCGCCAAAATCCAGCGCCGCTTTGAAAGTGTACGATACTCCAATCTGGAAGTGTCGGGCGGCGTTTTGACGGCCCAATTCAATCCGAATGACCCGATCAGTCCGGCCATCAACACCAGTTATTCGTTGTTCGACCGGCGCAACTACATGAAATTGTACGAAAAATCTTTCGGAAGGGTAGAGTGGAGCCAGTATGCAACGCCCGGAATTTTCCTTCGTGCCCGAATCGAATATGCCAACCGCCGGCCTCTGATCAACCACTCGACCGAAAGCTGGACGAAAAAAGGCGATCACCGCTATACCAGCAATGATCCGCTTTTCCCCGAAGGCCCTAACGAACCTGCGTTTGAAGAAAATCAGGCATTGATCTTCGGCCTCACGGCCCGCTTCCGCTTTGGACAGACGTACAGCACTTATCCCGATTTCCGTTCGTACGATGATTCACCCTGGCCGGATGTGTTTGTGCAATACCGCAAGGCCATTGCCGGAGTGGCCGGCAGCGATGCCAATTTCGATTATGTAAGCGTTCAGGTTCGGCAGGACCACCTTTCCTGGGGCCTGGGCGGATACACAGACTGGAACGTCGTAGCCGGTATGTTTATCCAGAAGGAACGACTGGCTTTTATGGACTTCCACCACGCCAACGGCAACCTGACCTTTCTGAACTCCCCGGTGGGCTATACCAATAGTTACTACCTTTTGCCATACTACGCTTACAGCACCGACCAGCCTTTCATAGAAGCGCACGTGCAACACCACTTGCAGGGCTGGCTGCTCGACAAGATCCCGCTGGTGCGAAAGCTGAACTGGAAAGAAGTGATCGGACTCAATTTCTACTGGACCGATCAGGCGCTTGAACTTCCTGATTATCAACGCCAACTACCGTACTGGGAGGCCGCTTTCGGATTTGAAAACATTGGATTCGATTTTTTCCGCCCCTTCCGCGTACATATCGCCTCTGCCTTTTTTGGAGGAAATTATTACAAAACAGGCGTGCAGATCGGCATGAATTTCTGACGAAAACGACTGTTGGATACAAATGACGAGGCTGTGTCAAAAGTCCGGCAGGCCCCAAATCGTAGATAAATTATGTCACGCAAAGTCGCAAAGCACGCAAAGGATTTGCCCCTTGGCGGACTTTGCGGCTTTGCGTGAAACACTTTCGCCAGGGCTTCCGGGTAGCCCTGCTAAGTAGACAGCCAGGATACAAGCCCCCCGAATTATTTCCTTCTGTAAAGTTCCATCCAGACGCCGGCCATCTCCTGCCGTCTGACCAGTTGCCATTCCTTTTCTAGTTGCCTGTAAGTGTCCTCATCGATGTCGTTAAACACATTCGAGGTCAGAACGTAAGCGTTTACGGATAAATCCAGCTCGGCAAACCGCCGGCCATCACCGTTCAACAGCAGGTTTTCCCCTGTGTTGAGATTGGGGAATGCCGACCCAACAGTTTGAAAATCAATATTTTCCTTATCAAGAAAACGGATGGCTTCCGATTGCAGCCGGTGATAGGGCAAGTGGGCCAGCGTAGCGTCCCAATCCATTGAAATACCGCGCGGGTAAATCCACAGACTGCCCGTTGCCAGGCACGCAATGAGGGCTGTGTACAGCAATTTTCGGCGCAGTTTGCCCAGGTCACTATTGGCAACAAGCTGAAATACAAGTAAATGCAAGGCTATAAACGCCGGCAAAAAATACCGGTGTGCCGACAGGTTTTGATACAACAAGGCGGAGGGAGTCAGAAAGGCGACCAAAATTACCCAAAGCCAGAATAATTTACTCAGCCAGAATTTCCTTCTACGGAAAAGCAAAATAAACAACAAAAGCCATTCTGCGAAACGACCCAGATCGGTCCATCGCCAGCCAATAATGGCTGCATTGCGCAACATTCCTCCCATCCCGACAGGTTTAAACGCCGTTGCCCACGGCGAATCCGGGTGAAATCCGGTCCATCCCGTATTTTTTTGGTGCCACCAAAGAAACCAAGCTGCAAACAGAAAACCCGGCAGGAAGGGGAGGGTAGTCTGAAAAAAATACCGGATCGTGGCCAACCGGACATCTTTGCGCGATCTTGACCAGGCAAGGCAGTTTCCGAAAACAAACAAAGCGCCCGCGGTCATCATTCCGCGCATACTGACGCTGCACAGTCCCAGAATACCCAGCATTACCCACCATCTTTTACCGTACATCAGGCCCGAAACCGACAACAGAAAACCAAAAGCCAGCACGACATCGGGGCTGACCAGTGCGGATTGGCCGGCCAGTACCGGATCGAGCAATACCAGCGGCAGCAGCCATGGGGCCCATTCCAGACCACCGAGCCGTTTGCCGATATACCACAACAACATTGCGATACCAGCCAGAAAAGGAAACATCATCCAGTGACTTACGGGCAGGGTTTTGCCGAAGAGGGTCCAGCAGGCTGCCAGCAGCCATCCGAAAACCGGCGGGTGCCCGCTATCGATGGATGAGGGCAAGGGGGCCCACTGCAGGCCATTTTCGTAAAAAAAATGCGCGTGTTTGGACCCCAGTTGTACGGTGTCCCAAAAGAAAGGATTATGCTGGTTGGACCAGACGAAGCCGGCTACCGCCAGCAAGGTCAGCAACATTGGCCATACGTTCCGCATAGGACAAATGTCCGGATTCCGCACTGGGTGTGCAACCTTTGTACTTTTGCGAATATCCTATCAGTATGAATTCAGAACGCAAACTATTCCTTTTTATCGCTTCCAGCATCGATGGTTACATTGCACGCCCCGATGGCGACATCTCATGGCTTGGACGGGTAGAGGCGCCCGGCGAAGATTATGGCTATGCACGTTTTATGGATCAGGTCGACACCGTCGTGCTTGGTCGAAAAACGTACGATAAAGTAAAGGAAATGGGTGTGGACTTACCCTATCAGGGCAAATCGGTATATGAACTGACCAGTCAAACCCGAACGCCGGAAGGAAATGTCCGCTTTGTCAACCAACCCGCAGACCGCTTACTCGCCGACATCAGAAACCAGCCCGGCAAGCATATTTATTGCGATGGGGGCGCCGAGCTTGTCCGCCAGTTTCTTTCCCTGGGATTGGTCGACGAAATGATTATCTCGATCATTCCTGTCTTGCTTGGCGACGGCATCCGGCTGTTTCAAGCGGGCGCAATGGAATCCGCGTGGGAACTTCTGGACGCAAAATCATTCGCAAGCGGCCTGGTACAGCTGCATTACAAAAAGGTACAGAGAGCCAATTAGTGTAGCTTGGCGCCGATCAAGTTCATGAATTCGGCGCGAGTTTCGGCCTTCCTGAATTCTCCGGTAAAAGCGGAGGAGGTGGTTGAGCTGTTTTGTTTTTGCACGCCACGCATCATCATGCACATGTGTGCGGCTTCGATCACAACGGCTACGCCCAGTGGTTTGAGGGTATCCTGAATCACGTCGCGGATTTCGATGGTCAATCGTTCCTGAACCTGCAGGCGCCGGGCAAAGACGTCGACAACGCGCGGGATTTTACTCAGCCCCACGATGTAGCCGTTGGGGATGTAAGCGACATGGGCTTTTCCAAAAAAAGGAAGCATGTGGTGTTCGCAAAGCGAATAGAGTTCGATGTCTTTTACGATCACCATTTCGCTGTAATCTTCGCGGAACAAGGCCGAACGCAGAATTTCGGCGGGGTCCTGGTCGTAGCCTTGCGTCAAAAACTGCATGGCTTTTGCAGCCCGCTCGGGGGTCTTCTGTAAGCCTTCGCGGCTGATGTTTTCGCCGATTCCGGTGAGAATATCGTGGTAGTTGAGTCGAAGTTTGTCGGTGAGCGCTTCGTCGTAACGGTCGGATTTTTTATAAGCCATGTGCTTTGTAAAGGTTGGTCCGGTTCTCGGGAGACCCAAAATTATACGCTTAAACGAAAAACTACCCGGAATGGTTTTCGGCTTCGTTTTATGGCTTGTCGCTGTTGCTTTATCCTTTCAGCGGCGATATTGATCGAAAAACCCGCACCTTGCCGGCGTCGATGTCTTGTTTTGCAACAATGACCGCCAGGAATTTTTTCGATGTCATTTATCGCATTCTGACGCGCCGGCCTGTGTACCACGGGTTGTTCTGGCTACTCATGTTTGCCGTGGCCGTTGCTATTGGCCACAATCCCGCGGTTTCTATCTGGTTCACCTTGTCGAATGAGTTGATCAACCTGCTGTTTTATGCCGTGTTGGTGTACGTCAATATTCGATATCTGGTGCCCAATTATCTGGCCCGTCACGTTCTGCTGTACACAGGCCTGGTGCTGGCGGCCTGCGCAGTCGTCACGCCGATCAAGGTTTTGGTTTTGTACCTGAAATTCAGTGGATTACCCTATTACCGGGTAAGGCTGGTTGAGAGCCAGGGTTTTCTTTTTATCGGTGCGATAGTGGTCACCTTGTTTTCAACCCTGCTGAAAGTATTTACCGACTGGTGGCGTTATCAGCGTGAAAAACAACAATTGGTGACGCAAACCATGCAGTCGGAACTGCGCTTTCTGAAAAGCCAGATCAACCCCCACTTTTTGTTCAACACCCTCAACAACCTGTATGCGCTCACGCTGAAAAAAAGCGACAAAGCCCCCGAAATCGTACTGAAACTCTCTGAAATCATGCGTTACATGCTGTATGAATGCAATGAAAAACGCGTGTTGTTGTCCAAGGAAATCCAGTACATACACAACTACCTGGATCTCGAACGTTTGCGCCAGACCGGCAACGCCGACATCCGCTTCGAAACGGAAGGGCATATCAGCGATCAGATGGTTGCACCCTTGTTGTTTGTCCCTTTTTTGGAAAATAGTTTCAAACACGGCCTCAACCACTACGTCCAGGGTGGCGGCTTCGTGCGCGCCCGGCTGAGTGTATCGGGTGAGGACCTGGAATTTTACATTGAAAACAGCAAAACCGAACACGCCCCGCGACAGGAACATCCCCGCAGCGGCGGTATTGGTCTGGCCAATGTGCGTCAACGATTGAACCTCTTGTATCCCGACCAGCACGATCTGAGCGTCGACGATGCCCCCCACCGCTTTGCCGTGACGCTCCATCTTAAAATGACCTGAATGCTGTAAAAAAAAACAAGACCGAATCTCCCGGAGATTATACCTTAGAGCCGTTTGACATCATAAAGCCCTGCTTCCCACTATGCTGAAAGTTCTAATTGTCGACGATGAACCACTGGCACTGGACGTGCTGGAAACCTATATCGGTCAAATGCCCGAACTCCAACTCGTGCGCCGCTGTAGCAACGCCCTCGAAGCCAACGAAGCCCTCAAAGCCGCCGACATCGACCTCATGTTTCTCGATATCCAGATGCCCCAACTGACCGGTATCGACTTTGTCAAAACGCTTACCAAGCCGCCAATGGTCGTATTCACAACGGCTTACCCGAACTACGCCATTCAAGGCTTCGACCTCAATGCGCTGGATTACCTGCTCAAGCCGATCTCGCTCGACCGCTTTATGAAAGCCGTCAACAAGGCCATCGATCAGGCCGGAAGCAATCACCGCGATCAGGCCGCCGCCGCCGCCGATAATCAGGAGTTCTTTTTTGTCAAAGCCGATAAAAAACTGGTCAAAGTCAATTTTGACGACATCGTGTACATCGAAGGGCTCAAAGACTATGTCATCATCCGCCTGCTCCAGGGCCGTGTGATCACCCTTCAAACAATGAAAAGCCTGGAAGACCGGCTGCCGCAAGGCCGCTTTAAACGCATTCACCGCTCCTACATCGTTGCCATGGATAAAATCACGGCTATCGAGGGCAACATGGTGGAGGTCATGGAAAAAGACAAGCCGAAATTGTTGCCGATCGGGAAAAACTACCGGGACGATTTGCTGGATCTGATCGAGAAAAACCGTCTGTAAAGGCCCATTCTGTTTATTGCGGTTTGATTTTTCGGGTTTTCCGCATTTTTCGCGCAGCGAAATAATAACTGTCGCTCGGATTGTAGAATAGTTTGAAGACCAGCACGCTGACCGGCGTAGCAACGCCGGCGAACGTCCAAAGTAATGCAAGGTTGAACAGTCTGAATTTTCTCAACGCGATTTGAGAAACAATGACGGTTTGTCGTGCCAGGTCCAGTTCGAATGACTCTTTTTCTGGTGCAAGATTGTATTTTTCACAAAAGCGGCGGTAAAACAGTTCCGGATCGTAATCTGCTATCGTACCGAAGAACTGGAGGTTGTCGCCCGGCAAATGAACCGGTCTTCTTTCCCGAAACAAAATAAGGGCTGTCAGTGCCGTCATCGCCAAAAATAACGAGACCAGGTTCATGATAATGACAAAAACCAGATATCCGGCCAGCCATTCAATGTTGTACACATCTTTGAGCAGCGCGACCATGCCCACTATTACGGCGCCGTTAAAAGCGATCAGGCCTGCATTTTTAGCTTCGGCAAACTTGATCATATCTGTTGCGTGCTGGTAAATGAGGTTGATTTTTTCTTCGATTTCAGTCATTTTCAAGGGATTGGTTTATTTGAAGGGATAAAAAAAACACCCTTGCCTCAAATGTAAAGCAAGGGTGTTGAACTTTATTCTCTGGTAAGATACCCGGGCACTTACCTGTATTTGCCGATAAACGCATCAACCCCGGGCAAGTGACGCCAGTGCAGCTGATCGACGACCTGACCGTCGCGCAGCACCACCAGTCCCGGGTTGGAACGGGTGATCGTTTTCAGCAGTTTGTCGTCGGCTTTGTAGAACGGATATTTCGCGTTGATTTTTTGCTGAAAATCGGTCGCCACATCGCTATCGGGCGTGCTGACGATGGCGTACACTTTCCAGTTGGCCTTTTGAGCCGCTTCGGCGAGCGGATTGACTTTGGAGCGAAACACATCGGCATAGTCGAGTGCGGGATCGATCACCATTCGGGTTTCTTCCCGTGCATCGATGCTGGCAATACGGCGGCTGAGTTGTACGGAATCCGGATTGATGCGGAGCGTGTCGGTTGCCCAGACAGTATCGCGAACCGTCACGGTTTCTTCGCGTTTTTCGCCTTCCAGATGGAACGCAACGATCATCAGGCTGTACCCTTTTTCTTCGAGCAGTTCCTCGGTTACCTCGCCGTTTTCGCCGTCTTCCACGGCAAAGTCGCTCACCTTGGTTTCGGTAATGATCTCTTTTTTACCGTCTTTTTCAATAAACGGCTCGGTTTTGATCTGGTCTTTTACCTTCCAGCCCTGGTCTTTCGGATACGTTTTGACGTACGAATAGGGTTTTTTCGGGTCAGGCTCCATAAAGGTCACAACCTGACCGGTTTGCGTATTTTCCAACACATAGCCCAGGATCTCCACATTGCTGCGCGCTTCGGCTTCGCGCGCGCGGCGTTCGCGGATGTTGGCGCCAACTTTAAACGGACGGAAATCGACCATCGGAAGATCCCAGTAGGTATTACGCCAGCAAAACAGCAGCGTAACCAGCACCGTACCGCCTACCAGCAGATTGCGGGTGCGGTCGGTCCAAAGCAGGTGCATGTTGCGCGAACGGAAAAGGAACAGCAGCGCCGGAACCATCAGTCCCACGTCTTTAAAGAAGGATGTGCGCGGATTGAGTTTGATAAAATCGCCGAAACAACCGCAATCGGTCACGCGCATCTGGGTTTTTACGTACGGACCCCATTTGGCAAAATCGAAGAAATTGGCCTCGGCAGGAACAAAACCGGTAAGGAAGGTAAAGCCCGTCAGCAGGGTAAAGAATACCACGATCAGGAAAAACAGCCAGGCGGTCAGTTTGCGGCGATAACCGACGATCAGCATGACGCCGAGGGCGATCTCCAGCACGATCATGGTGATCGAAAAACCGGTGCTGAAATTGGAGAGCCAGGGAAACAAGGGCGCCAGCCCTTTAAATGCATTGTTGAGGCCGGCGAAAGTGTTTTCAAATTCCCGGAAATAGTCCTGCATTTTGTAGGCAGTACCCACCGGGTCGACGGCTTTGACCAGGCCGGAAAAAACAAACCATACGCCGGTAAAATGTTGCAGGAATGTCCAG
>JADZFP010000494.1 GCA_020849825.1 Saprospiraceae bacterium | reverse complement strand
TGTGCACAGACTTGTGAGACAGCCTCGAACCAGAGAGCAGAAGTAACCCTTTTATAACCAATTCACCAATTCACCGATTCACCACTAATTCACCAAATAACCATCTCAAATCTGCCTTGCCAGCACCACTCCCAGCAACAACAAACCTGCCACGCCCATCATAGCCACGGGAAGGCTCACAACATTGGCGATCAGTCCGATCAGGGGAGGGCCAGCCAGAAAAGCCAAAAAACTAAAGGTAACGAAAGTCGCCAGGCCGGCGGCTGGTGTGACGTTGGGCAGGCGCATCGACATGCTGAACAACATGGGCGCGGCCAGGGAGCAACCCAGCCCCATAACACAGAACCCCAGCCATCCGCCCCAGAGCGTCGGAATAAATATCGCCATGCTCAGCCCCGCGGCTGCCACCAGTCCGCATATGACCAACAGGCGGCGTTCGCCATGGCGTGCAATCAGCAAGTCACCGGCAAATCGCCCGATCGTCATGGTCATAGTAAATGCCGTAAAACCCAATGCCGCCGCTGCCGGCCCGGCGCCCCTGAAATCGCGCAGAAATACCCCGCTCCAGTCGAATGCCAGTCCTTCCGACAATAAGGCAAAAAAGCCGATCAGGACCAGCAAAACCAGATTTTTCGTCGGGCGCGCCATGCCATGATGTGCCGAATCGGGGTGTTCCGGTTTGGGAATACGGCGAAGGGTAGGGGCAATCGCCAACAAAACCAACAACATGACCGACGATGCCAGCAAAATATGCTGACGCGGCAACCAGCCCGCACCCAGCAGGGCGCTGGCCAAACCGGAACTCAACATGCCGCCCAGGCTCCACAGGCCGTGACAGATGGCCATGATCGAATGCCCGCTTTCAATCTCCACCTCGGGTACGCAGGCGTTCATGGCCATGCCCAACAAAGCCAAAGACGCGCCGAACAAGACCAGTCCGCCCACCAGCAACGCCATGGAAGGCGCCATAACGGGCAACACCAGCAAAAGCGCCGTACTCGCCGCCGCAACAATGCAGATGCGCGAGGGGCCAAAATGCCCGGCTAAGCGACCGGAGATCGGGTTGATGAACAATTGCCCGGCCGGCAAGCCGAAAAGCGCCCAGCCGAGTTGCGCATCGTCGAGTTGAAGGGCGGCTTTCACGTGCGGGATATGCACTACCCAACTGCCGAAACTCCAGGAGCACAGCGAAAATGCCAGGCCAACTGCCCGGGCCTGAGGGTTTGACCAAAAACTGCGGAAAAAATGCCACCAGGCCTGCAGGGTAATTTGTTGCGACATGAGACAGGAAAAATTTGCCGGCGAAAGATCCAACTCCGCACAAAAGTTTGCGCCGAAATTTTTTCACTCAGGCAGCCTTATTCAGAATTTCGTCGTCAACCTTTGCGTTTGCATCGCTGCACGATTTTATCCACTCAAAATTGATCTTACGCCATGCAAACAAACCGCTTGAGCCTGCTTACCGTTCTACTCCTTTTTCTCGCTGCCTGTGCAGGCGAGCCCCCCGTAGAAACAATTGAAAACCGCGATTCCCTGGGTAACATGGAGCGTTTCGAACGGCGAAAAAAAGATTTTGCCAAACACGGCCGCTACCAGCGTTTCAGCCCCGAAGGCAAATTGCTGGAAGAAGCCATCTACCAGAACGACTCGCTTCACGGCGAACGCCGCCTGTTCTACACCAATGGTCAGGTCGACATTGTGGAGCATTACGACAACGGCACTTTTTCAGGAAAATACCAGAAATTCTCCGATAAAGGCGTCCTGATGGTAGATCAGACATTTGTCAAAGGCCAAATCGAAGGACTGAGCCTTGCTTATCACACCAATGGCACCGTAGCGGAAAAGGTCATGTTCAAAAACGGCGAAGAAAACGGCCCCTTTACCGAATATTACGATACCGGCGTTCTCAAAACCGAGGGCAACTACGTCCCGACCGAAGACGGCCCCCTTGAAGACGGCGAATTAAAAGAATACGATACCACCGGCGCCTTGGTCCGTATCGCCGATTGCAAACTCGGCATGTGCCAGACGAGGTGGAAGAAGGATTGAGGATGCGAGGATTTGATAAAAGAGGCATTTTTGCTCACATTTCAGAGATTTTGCCGACAGGCGACAACCGGGCCCGAGAGCAGAATCAACCCTTTTATAACCAATTCACCAATTCACCAATTCACCAATTCACCACCTCACCCCAAAAGTCCGTGAGCAGAAATGCCTCTTTTATCAAATCCTCGAATCTTCAAATCCTCATAAAAATCAACGTTTTGCCATGAAAAAACAACTACCTGTTCTTGCCCTGGCTGCATGGCTCCTGCCGTTGCAGTTGCTGGCCCAGATCACCGGCGGCCAGCATGTTTTCAAGTTCATGACGCTGCCGCCCTCGGCGCGAATCACAGGTTTGGGTGGCGCCCAGATCACGGTGCAGGACGACGATCTGGCCTTTGCTGCCGCCAATCCTGCCGCGCTCAACCCTTCGATGGACGGCCGCCTGACTTTCCAGCACAACTTTTTTCTCACCGACGTGCAGCACGGTTATGCTGCTTACGGCGCGCATTTGCCCAAACTTGGCTTTACTGTGCACGGCGGTTTGCAATACATCGGCTATGGCGACATCAAACAGGCCGATGAATTTGGCAATGTGACCGGCAACGTAAAAGCCTCCGAAACGGCGTTTACCCTGGGCGGCGCGCGGCAATTAACCGATCGAATCTCCCTCGGACTCAATCTGCGCTTTGGCGTTTCCACCCTCGACGTGTATCAGGCCTCCGCACTTGCTGCCGATGCAGGCGCGATTTATGTGGATACCGCCAACCGCTTTTCGGCCGCCATTGTGTTGCGCAACGTAGGCGCCCAACTGGCCACTTACAATGGTGTGAAAGAAGACCTGCCATACGACCTTCAGGTAGGATTCAGCAAACGGCTCAAACACCTGCCTTTTCGGTTCACAGTGATCGCACACAGCCTGAATCAGTGGGATTTGCGTTACGACGACCCCAACAACCAGGACGAAGATGTGCTGCTTTTCGGCGGCGAACAAAGCCAGACACAGGGCAATCCGGGTATCGACAATTTTTTCCGCCACTTCATTTTTTCGGGCGAATTCCTGCTGGGTAGAAATGAATCGTTCCGTATACGACTGGGGTACAATCATTTACGAAAAAAAGAACTATCGGTGCGCAACTACCGCAGTCTGGCCGGCTTTTCCGGCGGCGTCGGTTTTAAAATCAGCCGTTTTCGGCTCGATGTGGGCTATGCGGCCTATCACCTCGCCGGCGGAGTGCTGCACGTAGGCATCGGCACGAATCTGAAAGACTTTTTTTAACGCGTTTACCGGATTTCAAAGATCAGTTCCTGCTCGCTGAATCGCAGCTGCTCGCCGCGGGGGGCGGGGCTTCGGTAGGATACCTGGCGAAAAATTACCACATCGCCGGCCGCCACCGTTTGCAATTGTTCCAGCACCTGGCCTTCAAATCTGCCGCCGGAATTATAGCCCTCCCAGGTTTGATCTTTTTTACGGGAGAAAAAAATGACCCTGTAGCCGACGATATCCAAGGTTGCCTGAATGTCGAGACCGGTTACCCTGGCGCTGAGCCCGCCGTGTGCTTTGAATGCAGCCGCTGAAATTGGTCCGCCGCGGTACCTGCCCAGTTCGATGGCGATCGGCAGGCTTTTCACCTGACAGAAACGACGGTCGATCAGCGTATTGCGGCAGGTATCGTACAGGTCGAGATGGACCCGGGGCGAGTCGGTCAGCACAGTCAGTGCGTATAGGCCGTTTCCGTATTTTCTGACCTCACCGCCTTCCATCCGTACCAGGAGACAGGAGTCGGGCGTGTCGTCCGCCGTCAATTTGAGCGTGTTGTCAATGCCATACAACAGCGTGTAGGGCTGCTCCGGAGCCTTGGTAACCTGAGCATTGAGAAAAGGACAGTTGAACAGCATTACTGTCAACACCCCTGAAAAGCGGAGGAACAGGAAAAAGCGACGCATGATCTTATGAACGCAATTCGGCGGTTCCAGGGTCTTTGCGGTAAATTTTTAAGTCTGATTTGGAAAATTTTGCCTGATGCAAGTATCTTTGCGTTCGCTTTTGGAAGACCCTGTAAGAATTGGGTTAATTTCCAATTGATTTTGAACGAGTTATAACATTTTTGCTTAAAAGCGTTTATGCCAACCATTAATCAGATAGTCCGCAAGGGCCGCGAGCAGGTAGAATACAAAAGCAAAAGCCGCGCGTTGAGTTCCTCTCCGCAGAAGCGCGGCGTATGCACCCGTGTGTACACGACCACCCCGAAGAAGCCGAACTCTGCCCTGCGCAAGGTAGCCAAGGTTCGTTTGGTGAACGGGATCGAGGTGATTTGCTACATTCCGGGTGAGGGCCACAACCTGCAGGAGCACTCCATCGTACTTGTGCGCGGCGGTCGTGTGAAAGACCTTCCCGGTGTTCGTTACTCCATTGTTCGCGGCGCTCTGGATACTGCCGGCGTCAACAACCGCAAGAAAAGCCGTTCGAAATACGGTTCGAAACGGCCGAAGAAATAGTTTTAATGTGCTAATTAGACAATGTGTTAATGTGCTAATTGGGCGGTACGCCTTTTGCAGGAAGTTTTTCCAGCCACATTACCCGATCAACACATTAGCACATTAGCACATTATCTAATTAGCACATTATCTAATTAGCACATTGTCTAATTAGCACATTAGCACATTAATTAATTAGCACATTATAAAATGCGTAAGCACAAACCGAAACCTCGAGTATTGGCTCCCGATCCGCGGTATAGTGACACGATGGTAACCCGTTTTGTCAATAACCTGATGTGGGAAGGCAAGAAGACCGTGGCGTATGGCATTTTTTACGATGCATTGGATCTCGTAAAAAGCCGCACCAACGAGGACGAGTTGCAAGTCTGGAAAAAAGCCTTGAACAACGTCATGCCGCAAGTGGAAGTCCGCAGCCGCCGTATTGGTGGCGCCACCTTCCAGATTCCCACGGAATTGCCGGCCAACCGCAAAATTTCCATCGGCATGAAATGGCTGATTCGCTACGCCCGCGCCCGCGCCGGCAAAGGGATGGCCGAAAAACTTGCCGCCGAGATCATTGCCGCCAGCAAAGGCGAAGGCAGCGCTGTTAAAAAGCGTGAAGACACCCATAAAATGGCCGAAGCCAACCGCGCTTTTGCCCACTTCCGGTCGTAAAGCGTACGCTGGAAGCGTCCATATCGCCTACCTACCGTCGAAAATTGTCCGGCGCCGCGTCCTGTTATCACGACCCGCGCCGGGTAATTTCCGGCGGTATCGGTTTTTAAAGCCTCCGGGAACTTCAATTCCAATTTTGATTTTCCAAAACTTTTTAAAACCGTTACGCTATTGCGCGAAATTTATGTTCAGCAAGCAGACATTTTAAAACTTCGCAGCAATACATTGTTTTGAAACACCTGAAAACCTCGACGTAAAAAATTTACCATCACTCTACAACACTCAACTCTCATGTCAAAGGATCTCCGGTTTACCCGCAACATCGGCATTGCCGCTCACATTGATGCCGGGAAAACAACCACTACGGAGCGTATTCTTTATTACACGGGTGTCACGCACAAAATCGGTGAAGTACACGAAGGCGCTGCAACCATGGACTGGATGGAGCAGGAGCAGGAGCGTGGCATCACCATTACTTCCGCTGCCACCAAATGCGTCTGGACGGTCGAAGACCAAGGCTACGACTTCAACATCATCGATACCCCCGGCCACGTAGACTTTACGGTGGAAGTGAACCGCTCGCTGCGTGTGCTCGACGGTCTGGTGTTCCTGTTCTCCGCCGTCGACGGCGTAGAGCCGCAGTCAGAGACCAACTGGCGCCTGGCCGACAACTACCGCGTTCCGCGTATCGGATTCGTCAATAAAATGGACCGCACCGGCGCCGACTTCTTCATGGTCGTCAAAGACATGAAAGCCAAACTGGGCTCCAACGCAGTGCCGCTCCAGGTGCCTATCGGCGCCGAAGATAAATTCAAAGGCGTGGTCGACCTCGTGACCAACCAGGCTATCGTCTGGAACGAAGCCGATCAGGGCATGACCTTCAACGTCATTCCGATCCCCGACGATCTGAAAGACACCGTTCTGGAATACCGTCAGAAATTGATCGAAGAAGTTGCTTCTTACGACGATAACCTGCTCGAAAAATTCTTCGACGACCCCGATTCCATCACCGTGGAAGAAATGCGCGCCGCTGTTCGCGCTGCCGTTTGCGACATGAAAATGACGCCGGTGATGTGCGGCTCGGCCTACAAAAACAAAGGCGTACAGGCTTGCCTCGACGCAGTTTGCTACTACCTCCCTTCGCCGATCGATATCGCTGCCGTAAAAGGTACGAACCCGAAAACGGACGCAGAAATCACCCGCAAACCCTCCGTTAGCGAACCCTTCGCCGCTCTGGCCTTTAAAATTGCTACCGACCCATTCGTGGGCCGTCTGTGCTTCATCCGCTGCTACTCGGGCAAACTGGACGCCGGTTCTTATGTTCTCAACACCCGTACGGGCGACAAAGAGCGTATCAGCCGCCTGTACCAGATGCACGCCAACAAGCAGAATCCGATCGATAAAGTCGAAGCCGGCGACATCGCCGCTGCCGTAGGTTTCAAAGACATCCGCACGGGCGATACCCTCTGCGACGTCGACAACCCGATCGTACTCGAAAGCATGGTGTTCCCCGAGCCGGTTATCGGCCTGGCCGTAGAACCCAAAACGCAGAAAGACCTCGACAAACTCGGCATGGCCCTCAACAAGCTGGCCGAAGAAGATCCGACCTTCCGCGTACGCTACGACGAAGAAACCAACCAGACCGTCATCTCCGGTATGGGTGAGTTGCACCTCGAAATTATCGTCGACCGCCTGCGTCGCGAGTTCAAAGTCGAGTGCAATCAGGGTGCTCCGCAGGTCAACTACAAAGAGGCACTGACGACCAAAGTGTCGCACCGCGAGCGTTTGAAGAAACAAACCGGTGGTTCGGGTCTCTTCGCCGAAATGGAATTCGAACTCGGCCCTGCCGACGAGGAATTCCTGCAAAGCGAGGACTTCAAAAGCGGCAAGAAAAAACTCCAGTTCGAGTGGGGTATCGTGGGCGGCGCGATCGACAAGAACTACCAGAAGCCCATCGTCGACGGTTTCAACCAGATGATGAGCAACGGTATCCTGGCCGGTTACAACATCGATTCGATGAAAGTGCGCGTGGTTGACGGTGGCATGCACGCCGTCGACTCCAAGCCGATCGCTTTCGAACTTTGCGCCAAAGAAGGCTTCCGCGAAGCTGCTCCGAAGTGCAAACCGCAGATCATGGAGCCGATCATGAAATTGGAAATTGTAACGCCCGAAGAGTACGTCGGTCCGGTGATTGGCGACTTGAACCGCCGCCGCGGCCTGCCGAAAGGCCAGGAAACCCGTATCGGTGGCGCCGTTGCTATCCAGGCTGAAGTTCCGCTCGCCGAAATGTTTGGCTACGTGACCCAACTCCGTACCCTCACCTCGGGCCGCGCTGCTTCCACCATGGAATTCAGCCACTACGCCGCCGCGCCGACCAACGTCGCCGAGCAGGTGATCGCCAAGGCAAAAGGCACGGTGAAAGCCTAAGTTTTACTGCCATTCCTAACCCTTACAGGGTTTTAAACCCTGTAAGGGTTCTTATAAGTCCCGCTTTCCGATTGTTGGAGAGCGGGATTTTTTTGTGTCCGGAGAAAGTGTGAAGCGGGCAACTTCCTCCCTTATTTTTGTGAAAAAGACCCGCAATTCGGAATATGCGCTACCTACCAGACCTGCGACTCATCGCACTTGTTTTTGTCCTGCATTTTGCCACCCCGCTCAACGCCCAGCACTCTATCGCGCGCGAATGGAGCGAAGTGCTGGTATTATCCATGGAAGAAGATTTGGCCCAACCGCATGTACAGGCACGCACCCTTTTTCATTTTTCCATTGCCCTTTACGATGCCTGGGCTGCTTACGACAAAGAAGCCGATACCTATTTGCTCGGTAAAACCATAGGCCGATTTACCTGCAAATACAGCGGAATTCCGGCGCCCGACGACGTGGAAGCAGCCCGTGCAGAAGCCATCAGTTTCGCCGCATTCCGACTCCTCACTGCCCGTTTTGCACAGTCGCCCCAAAGCGCCGGCGCCGCATACCGAGGCCGCGAAATCATGCAAAAACACGGCTACGATTTCCGGAACAACTCGATCGACTATCCTTCCGGCTCTCCGGCGGCCCTGGGCAACTATATCGCTCAATGTGTCTTGTTAATGGCGCAACAAGACGGCGCAAACGAAGCCGGGCATTACGAAACGCCCTATTTCGTGCCCGCCAATCCGCCTCTTGCAGTGACAGAACCTGGCACAGGCTTCTTACATAATCCCAATCGCTGGCAACCGCTTCAATTGAAACGCGCCATCGGTCTCGACGGCTACCCCATGTACGAATGCCGGTGCGGCGGCAAAGCGGCTTCCTATATGATCGATTCGCTCGACCCGAACGGGCGCAGAATCACGAATACTCAAACCTTTCAGGGGATTGCCTGGGGAAAGGTCAAGCCGTTTGCCCTCGGTACCAGGGGCGGTCTGATCGTCTACAGCCGCAACAAACGCGATTACTGGCTTTATCACGACCCCGGCAGTGATTTTTTCCCGCGGCTCGATACCTCGGCCTCGCGTGACTATCAATGGAATTTCGCACTGGTGGCAGCCTGGTCGGCCCTGCTCGATCCTGCCGACGGCGTTATGTGGGACGTATCGCCCAAAAGCATGGGTCAAATACGGGCATATCCTGCTAATCTGGCCGAATTGCCCGCTTTTTACGACCTCGAAACCGGCCGAGACCCCGGCGTCGGCTACGATCTCAATCCGCGAACCGGACAAGCCTATACGCCACAAATCGTACCGCGCGGCGATTTTATCCGTACTGCAGTCCAGTACTGGGCCGAAGGCCCCGATGCCGAAACGCCGCCGGGGCATTGGTTGTCGCTGCTCAACTATGTCGACGACCAGCCGGGTTTGGTCAAAAAGTTCAATGGTAAAGGCAGTCCGATGAATGCCCTGGAATGGGATGTGAAAGCTTACTTCGTACTGGGCGCCGCCCTGCACGACGCGGCAATTGCCACCTGGGGGCTGAAAAGCTGGTACGAAAGCGCGCGGCCCGTCACGGCACTGCGCTACCTGTCCCAGCTCGGTCAATGCACCGATCCTCGCTTGCCGTCGTACCATCCGGCAGGTATCCCGCTGCTGCCCGACCGGGTGGAACTGGTGAAAAAAGGCGATCCGCTGGCGGGCTCTTCCAACGAGCATGTCGGGAAAATTAAAATCAGGGCCTGGGCTGGTCCGTTCTCCCTGGCGGATGCCCCCACACCTGTCGAAACGGCAAAACGAGGCTGGGTTTTGGCTGAAAACTGGTTGCCTTACCAGCCGAAAACCTACGTTAGTCCGCCATACGGCGGCTTTGTTTCCGCGCACGCCACTTTTTCCCATGCGGCTGCGGAAGTACTGACATTACTGACGGGCGACGAATATTTCCCTGGCGGCCTGGGGGAGTACAAAGTGTACGCCAACAACGGCTTCCTTCGCCTCGAACAAGGCCCGACCGTGGATATTACCCTGCAATGGGCTACTTACCGCGATGCTGCCGATCAGGCCAGTTTGTCGCGGGTATGGGCGGGTCTCAATGCGCCGTTCGACGATATTCCCGGCCGCCTGATTGGCGACGAAGTCGGGGTAGGCGCCTTTAACCTGGCAAAAACCTATTTTTACAAAGATCGCGACGGGGACGGGCTGCTGAGTTTCGAGGATTGCGATGATAGGGACCCGAAGCCTTGTCCGCGGTGAGTAGGCTTTCTATATCAGGCTGCATAAATCAACTTCCGCGTTTTGTCAATTTCCGCCTTGAAATAAGGATTCTGTACACTTTTCAGCGTGACAATGTCGGCTTTGCGACCCAGTAGGGCTTCCAGATCGTCGCACAGATCGAAATAGTTGTCGGCATAATCTTCCGGAGTCAACGTTTCGAACTCCACTAAAAAATCGATGTCACTTCGGCTGTCAAAACGCTCTGTCAGCGCCGACCAAATACGTAAAGGTTGCGTACGTGGCGGCGCTGACAGATGTTTTTATCTCGCGAATGGCTTGCTCTGAAAGGCTATCCATGATGCCTTGTGTGCATTTTATGCAAAAGCGCCCGCTTTCATTCAAAAAAACAACTGGCGTATCTCTCAATCCTCCTCTGCTTCCACCTCCGTCGGGTTGCTTTCCCACATCAGATAGGCTTTGAGGAAGTTCTGGAGGTCGCCATCGAGTACGGCGTCGGGGTTGTGTACCTTGTATCCGGTGCGGAGGTCTTTGACCCAGCGGTCGTCGAGTACGTAGGAGCGGATCTGGCTGCCCCATTCGATCTTGTTTTTGCCGGCTTCCACTTTGGCTTTTTCCTCCTCACGTTTGCGCATTTCGAGTTGGTGGAGGCGGCTTTTGAGCAGGGTCATGGCAATTTCGCGGTTGCGGTGCTGGCTGCGATCCTGCTGACATTCGGCGACGATACCCGTCGGGATGTGTGTGACGCGCACGGCCGACTCCGTCCGGTTGACGTGCTGGCCACCCGCGCCGGAGGCGCGGAATACGTCCCACCTCACGTCGTCGGGGCTGACAACGATCTCGATATCGTCGTCTTCCACAAGCGGGTACACAAACACGGAGGAGAAAGAGGTCTGGCGTTTGCCCTGGGCATTGAATGGGCTGACCCGCACGAGGCGGTGCACGCCGTTTTCGCCTTTGAGCCAGCCGTAGGCATAATCGCCCACGATTTCGATACTGGCCGATTTGATGCCGGCCGCGTCGCCGTCCTGTTCGAAGATGTCGTTGACTTTGAAGCCGTTTTTGTCGGCCCACATTCGATACATGCGCAGGAGCATGGATGCCCAGTCGCAAGCTTCGGTGCCGCCGGCCCCGGCATTGATCTGGAGCACGGCGTTCATGGCGTCTTCTTTTTTGTTGAGGGTGCTGCGGAATTCGGCGTCGGCCAGCAGGTCGGAGGTTTTGCGGTATTGGGCTTCAACTTCTTCTTCGGTGCTGAGGCCTTCTTTCTGGAATTCGAAGAGGCCTTCGAGGTCGTCGACTTCGCGGGCGAGCACATTGTATTCGTCGACCCATTTTTTATTGAGGCCGATTTTGCGCTGAATGCCTTCGGCGCGTTTGGGGTCGTTCCAGAAGCTGGGGGAAAGGGTTTCGGTGCTCAGGTCTTCAATTTCGCGGACTCGGTTGTCCACGTCAAAGATACCTCCTGAGGACCGCCAACTTGTCTTTCAGTTCTTTTAACTGTTCGATCGTCATGGTTGGAAACGGATGGGTACTGCCGTTTTGCAGGCAGTTTAAGATAGTGTGATAATATGGCTGGTAAATGAAGGGGCGGGCAAAAAAGTTCATTTAGCGGTCACTGTAGTGCCAATTTTCTTTGCGCCATTTGTGTGGCTATATTGCCTGTTTGTTTCACGCCAAGACGCAAGGCGCGCAAAGTTTGAATTGGTGCTTTGCGCGCCTTGCGTCTTGGTGTGAAATAATCCGCTGATTGTTTATTCTACTTCAACGTAGAAAGCGAGATCGGCTTTCGGGCCGATGGGGCTGCCCGGCATGCCTTGCTCGCCGTAGGCCAGGTTCCA
>JADZFP010000493.1 GCA_020849825.1 Saprospiraceae bacterium | reverse complement strand
GACTATCGTGGTGCTGCTCGACAACCTGCGCTACGATCAGTGGAAAGTTATCGAACCCATCCTGCACGACCTGTTCCGCACCGAACAGGAAGACTATTTCTACAGCATCCTGCCCACGGCCACCCAATACCGCCGCAACGCCATCTTCGCCGGCATGATGCCCGACGATATCGCCGCCAATTTCCCCGACAAGTGGAAAAACGACAACGACGAGGGTGGTAAAAACCTGAACGAAGACTTTTTCCTGGGCAAACAGATCGAACGCGCCTTCCGAAAACCGGTCAAATGGGACTATATGAAGGTCACCAACGTCAACCACGGCAAAGAACTCACCGACAATATCCTCAACTACCTGAACAACGACATCACCGTGGTGGTGTACAACTTTATCGATATGCTCTCCCATGCCCGCACGGAGATGGAAGTGCTCAAGGAACTGGCCGGCGACGAACGCGCCTATCGCTCGCTTACCCGTTCCTGGTTTCTGCACTCGCCGCTCTGGGCTGCGCTGCAACGCCTCGATGGCCGCGACGTACAACTTTTTGTGACCACCGACCACGGCACCATCCGCGTACAAACGCCCTCCAAAGTGGTGGGCGACCGCGAAACAACCACCAACCTGCGTTATAAAGTGGGCCGCAACCTCCAGTTCGATCCGAAAGACGTCCTGGTCGTTCGCGAACCCAAACAGGCCGGACTGCCCAGACCGAACGTAAGTTCAACTTTCATTTTTGCCAAAGAGGACTTCTTCTTCCTCTATCCGAACAACTATAATCACTATCACAATTATTATAAAAATACCTTCCAGCACGGGGGGATTTCACTGGAGGAAATGATCTGCCCGGTGATTCGGATGCGGACGAAGTAACGCTGCTGCGCCCTGTAGCGCCGCTGTAGCGCCGACCTCCAGGTCGGCGATGCAACGATCAGTAGCTACCCGCGATTATCAGCCAATGCTCGTATCGGGAATCAACCAGAAACGGTCCTCGCATTCAGGGTAATCGCGGGTTATTTCTGCGCTCAGCATCGCCGACCCGTAGCGCCGACCTCCAGGTCGGCGATGCAACGATCAGTAGTTACCCGCGATTATCAGCCAATGCTCGTATCAAAAGTCAACCAGAATCGCTCCTCGCATTCAGGGTAATCGCGGAGTACTGCTGCCCGTAACAGCGCCGACCTGGAGGTCGGCGCTACAGCAGCGCTACAGGCTCTTCTCGTAATTCAACCGCGCCACCAAATACGCATACACGGCATTCAAATAGTTATTCTCCGCCGTTTGCAGGGCAAATTCGCTGTTTTTCAAATCCGTTTGTTTGAGCACGCCCTGCTCGAAACGCAGTTGGTCGGTAGATAACAATTGGCGGGCGAGCGCCACATTTTTCAAACTTTCCTGCACATCCAGCCGGGCTTGTTCCATTGCACTGGCCTGCGCAGTGGCTTCAAAATTGAAGTTCGCCCGCAAACGATCGAGGTTGTACCGGTTCACATCCTGCCGCAAGGCAAATTCTCGGGCGCTGAGGCTGGCCTGACGGCCGTCGAAAATGGGTACGCTGGCCTTGACGCCGATAAAACTGTACGGGAACCAGGTGTCGGCAGCAACAGGATTGAAGGTTTCACTGAGTTGCAGCAAGGTGTAGTTGCCATAAGCCGACACCGTCGGCAAACGCCGGGCCAGCTGCTTTTCCCGGTTCAGGGCATTGAGGCGCAGGGCTATGTTCTCCGACAAAATTTCGGGCCGCTGTTCAATACGATTGACCAATAAAACCGTGTCGGCCAACAGGACAGCAACGTTTTCCGACAATTGCAGCGAGCCGTCGGGCGCAGCGCCCATTTGGTACTGCAAACGTTTGACACTCAGCGCATAATCTTGTTCCACTTTTTTAAGTGATAATTGTGCATTGCTGACGTCGAGCGCGAGGCGGTCGACGTCGTTCGGCAAGGCAGCGCCGGCCTGCAACTGGTTTTCCGCAGTACGCAGGTTGAGCTGGGCGCGATCGAGCGCCTGGCGCGCCAGTTCGCGTTTTTCGCGGTTGAACACGGCGGCGTAGTAGGCCTCGGTAATGGCAAAACGGATGTCGCGCGTCTCCTGCGACAACGCAATCTGCCGGCTTTCCACCTGCGCTGCGTTGATCTGCCGGTCGATGCGGCGGTTGGCGTCGTAGATTTTCTGCTCGGCCTGCACGCCCAGCGCATTGTTGAACGGCACCCCGATCTGGATTTCCTGTGTGGCATCGGAAGGCACGCCCGGCAACCCGAACTGACCAATGGGCAACACGCTGGTTTGCAATTCGGTGTTCCAGCGCAGGTCGGCCGATGCGCTGAGCTGGGGCAGCCACTGGGCGCGCAATTTGTCCTTTTCCCCTTCGGCAATACGAATCTGCACCTCCTGCGCTTTCAATTCCGGCCGGTTGCGCAAGCCCTGTGCAATCGCCTCATCGAGCGTGATCGTTTGTGCGTAGGTTGCTGCAGATAAAACAGACAGCAGCAGGACTGAAATAGAACGAAGCATAGTATTGAATAATTTTTGCCTGTAAAAAAACTGCCTACCCACGGAACACCTGCGCGGGCTCCAGCGAATTGATCCGGCGAATGGCGAACAAACTGCCGCCCAATGCGATAAACAAAGTGAGCAAAAAGAAGCCGATTTGCATGTCGACAGGAAATTCGAAGATAGTACCCGCATTGGCCACACCCAGCCGGAAGCCTTCCACCAGCGCGCGACCGATCAGAAAGCCGACCAGCGAGATAAGGAAAGCTTGGGTCAGGATGAGCCGGGTAATGTAGCCATTGGTGGCGCCGATGGCTTTCAGGGTACCGTAGTCTTTGATACGGTCGATAGCCGCCGAATAGAGCGTGAGGCCGATGATGATAAAACCCGACAGAACGGCGAAGACGATCAGCGAGCCCACCGACAAGGCGATGCCACTCGAACCCAGCACCTTCGTGACAGTCGAGTTGGCCAGCGCCTGAGCATCCCAGGCCCGCACAGTGGGGAATGTTGCATTAATTTCGGCGATAACCCGTTTGGGGTCGGCGCCGGCTTTCCATTTGACCAAAAACAAACTGGCCTTGTCGGTCGGATAATTGCCCAGCGCCCGCGCCCTTTCAATGGTCGTAAACACGTAGGGCGCCCCGCCAAAACCGCGCACACCGCGAGTGAAACCGGCGTTGTACACCTTGTTTCCGTTGAGTTCGAAATACTCGCCGATAGCCACCCCGCCGTAGGTTTTTTGGTCAAAAAACTCGGTGATGATCGCGCCTTCGGGGATCATGTCCACCTTGCGCGCCGAATCGATGCCCCAGGGGCCGCCCACAAAATCGGGCGCCTGCGAACCGATGATGGTCATGCCCGAGGTGGTGCCGTCGGCAAATTGCGCGGCGCCGGCAGCAATCACGACCGGGTACACCTGATCGACGGAGGGCAGGCTGGCGATTTCGCGACCGAGGCGCATGTCGAGGCGGGCCAACTGGTTGGCATTGTCGGTTTTTGAATCCACCACCCAGATGTAGCCGGCGTTGTTGGCCACCAGGCTTTTCATGGCATTGGTCAAAAAGATAAAAATACCCGCCTGCTGCCCCACCAGAAAGATAGAAATGACCACCCCGGCCAGGGCGCCGATCGATTTGGGTTTGTCGTAGCGGATAAATTGAATGGCTGTTTTGAACATGGCGAAGTCGGCTTATTGGTCAACGGTGATGACGCATTCGACCCGCGCGCCGAGCAGCACTTTGGAGGGGTCGTCGAGTTGTACGCGCACTTCGCGCACGCGGCGGTCTTCGAGGTCGCCCACCTTGTCGGCAAACAGGGATTTTTTGCGCAAATAGGGCGAAGCCAGCACGACCGTGCCGGTGGTCAGCACCTCCTTGCTGCCCTGGGTCCGGATGGCGGCTTTCTGACCCACTTTTACCTTTGCCGCAAACATTTCATCAATTTCCGTGAGGGCGATGGTAGGGCCTTCGGGCGCAAATTCGCCGAATCCGGTCTTGTTGTCGAGGTACTGCCCCACCCTGGCGTCGAGTGAAAGTACGGTGCCGTTGGCGGGCGCGCGCACGATCTTGTTGTCGGCCAGGGTGCGGTAATAATCGACGTCGGAGCCAAGCTCGCCGAGGCGGGTTTGTTGCTGGCGCAGACCGGCTTCCTGCGCCCGAATCTGCTGGTCGAGTTCGGTCAGCACGGCGCGCGTGTTGTCGAGTTGCTGGCGGGTGATCGCGTTGCCTTTGAACAGTGCTTCGTCGCGGTCGAGGTCGGCTTTGGCCTTGTCGCGCTGTACCTGAAGCAGTTTGAGGTTTTCGCGGGCGAGGGCCACGGCGTCGTTTTGGGTGGCGATTTTGGCATTGGCCTGGGCGACCTGGGCGGATTCCACGTCGGAGGCGAGTACGACGAGCGTCTGGCCTTTTTTGACCGCGTCGCCGGTTTGGGCTTTTACCTCGCGGATGTAGCCGCTTTGTTCGGCTGCCAGGGTGACGATGCGCTCGCTGGGCTCGATGATGGCGATGCCCAACACCTCGCGCACCTGCACGGACTGTGCCAGTGAATCGGGCGAGGGCGCAGCGGCGCCGGACGCCGTTTCCTTTTTGCCGCAGGAGACCAGGAGCAGCAGCAGGGGAAGAAAGAAGATCAGATTTTTCATATTGCGGAACAAGTGAAAATCAGAAACGGTTAATAATCAGCAATCTCGGCAGCAAACCCGTTTTCCACCGAAATGACGCGGTGGGCGTAGGGTTTGAGGCGCGGATCGTGGGTGACCACGGCGACCGATTTGCCTTCGTCGGCCAGGGCGCGCAGTTCCTGCATGACGATGCCCATCGAGTCTTTGTCGAGCGAAGCCGTGGGCTCGTCGCAGAGGATGAGTTTGGGGTCGGTCACCAGGGCGCGGGCGATGGCGATGCGCTGTTGCTGACCGCCGGAGAGCTGGCGGGGCAGGTTTTTACGGCGATCGCTCATGCCCACCATGTCGAGGGCCGAGGCAACGCGTTTTTTGAGTTCGGCGCCCCGGATGCCCTGCAGGCGCAGGGGCATGGCCACGTTGTCTTCGGCGCTGAGCGGGGCCAGCAGGTTGAAACTTTGAAAAACGAACCCGATGGTGTGGAGGCGCAGGCGGGCCAGGGCGCGTTCTTTCATGCGGTTGATGTGGTTGCCGTCGACCCAAAGCTCGCCCGCCGTGGGATAGATCACGCAGCCGAGCAGGGAAAGCAGGGTGGTTTTGCCGCTGCCGGAAGGCCCTTGGAGCAGCACGAAATCGCCGCGCTTGAGGGAAAGCGAAGCGTGTTCGACCGCGTGCACCGTGACGGGGCCGGAGCGGAATTCTTTGGTGATTCCGTGCAACTGAATCAGCGTGTCGGTCGCCCGACCCGAAGGTG
>JADZFP010000492.1 GCA_020849825.1 Saprospiraceae bacterium | reverse complement strand
TGGAGCAGTTTCATGAGCTGAATCTGCTGAGGCGACAGCTTTTGCTGCATTTTCTGGCTGAGCGTCTGTTTCGGTCCGTACATCGACATCGGGCGAAGCGGGGGATTGGTAGAATTTGGTCAAAAAAAAGTATGATTCATCACAGCCGGTGCGGCCGCCCTCAAAAGGGAGGCCAATTTCGATATTTTGTCTGATCAAATTTGACCGGGATAAGCGACTTTAAAAATCATTATTTTTTAAAAAACTGAATACCAAATTTTTACATAAAAAATTCACCCCTTGCAGGGTAGAATTTTTTTCCTAAAAATTTTGGCAAGGTTAGGGAAAAACCGCTTTCCGGGCCAGAAGTTTAACACGCCGCGACAGATTTTTTTTGCAGAAAGGAAACTTTACGATCGATTCGGGCCTTAATTGACGGAACTTTGCGGATCAAGCACCCCTACCTCGCTTCTCAATTTCTGTATGGCCAAAGACTGGACCCTGGGCGAAAAAAGCGCCTCCCTTAAAAAAGAAACCGAACACGCCGTGCTCGTGGGGCTCATTACGCCCGACGTGACCGAAACACAGGCGCAGGAATACCTCGACGAACTGGAATTCCTGGCCATGACCGCGGGCGCGGAAACCGTGCGGCGTTTTACGCAGCGATTGCAACATCCCGAGCACACGAGCTTCATCGGCAAAGGCAAAGTGGAAGAAATCCGGCTTTACCTCGAACGCCACGAAGAGATCAACATGGTCATCTTCGACGACGACCTGACGGGCAAACAAACCAACCACCTGGAAGAAGCCCTGAAAGTCAAAATCGTCGACCGCTCCTCGCTCATCCTCGACATTTTTGCCAACCGCGCCCAAACGGCGCAGGCCAAAGCCCAGGTCGAACTGGCCCAGATGAAATACCTGCTGCCCCGCCTGCGCGGCCTCTGGACCCACCTCGAACGCCAGCGCGGCGGTATCGGCATGCGCGGCCCGGGTGAAACCCAGATCGAAACCGACCGCCGGATCGTGCAGCAACGCATCAAAAACCTGGAAGAACGCCTCAAGGACATCGACCGGCAGTCGCAAACCCAGCGCAAAACCCGCGGCGAACTCATTCGTGTTTCACTCGTCGGTTACACCAACGTGGGCAAAAGCACGCTGATGAACCTGATCAGCAAATCGACCGTGCTGGAGGAGAATAAACTCTTCGCCACACTCGATACCACGGTGCGCAAGGTCGTGTTCGGCACCATGCCCTTCCTGCTGTCCGATACCGTCGGGTTTATCCGAAAGCTGCCGCATCACCTGGTCGAGAGTTTTAAAAGCACGCTCGACGAAGTGCGCGAAAGCGACCTTTTGCTGCACGTGGTCGATCTCGCCCACCCGCAATGCGAAGACCATATCCGCACCGTGCAGTCGACGCTGAAAGACATCGGCGCGGCCGACAAACCCACACTGATGGTGTTCAACAAGATCGACCTGTACCGCGAACGCTTCTTCGACGATCTGCTCGATGCCGCCACACGCCGCGAACTGGAGGCCGAATTGCGCGAGCGCCTGCGCAATACCTTCGGCGAAAACGTCTTCATCTCCGCCCGCAGCAGGGAAGGCATCGAAGAACTGCGCGAGCGCATGACGCGATTGATCAAAGAGGCTTATGTGATACGTTATCCGCATCAGGTAAAATCCTGGTAAGGCGGACAGCAACCTTTTTGCAGCAGACAGGGTCAAAGCGGGGTGTTCACAATACCTCACCAAATTTTTCAACGACCATGTCTGCCAACCTATTGACGACCCCGAAGGGTTTTCTTCTTTTACTCCTGACCATTAGTTTTCATTCGCTTTTTGCCCAGGCGGTCGGCAACGTCGATGCTGCCGCTTTGCTCGATGAATTGCCAAAACCGCCCGCCGATTGGCCGGCCGCGACCGCGCGGGTTTATCCCGACCACACCAATACGCCCCAAACGGCCGGGTTTTACCAACCCTGGCAAACGCGACTGGAAACCGCCGCTCAACAGATCCAAAGCCTGACGATGGACTTTTACCGGCGCTACCCTACCGGCGTCAGGCCATCCGCCCCCGTCTCATCGAATGTTTCCGCAGCCCAGCAATCCGCCATGGATGCCGCTACGACCGAGCTCG
The DNA here is from genome assembly GCA_020849825.1 of Saprospiraceae bacterium. GTDB lineage: Bacteria > Bacteroidota > Bacteroidia > Chitinophagales > Saprospiraceae > M3007. The sequence continues at coordinate 4,581 of JADZFP010000492.1, read as the reverse complement.
CCCAAAAGATGATGAACGACCCCGCTTTTGCCCAGGATTTTGCGCGCAAAAGCGAAGCCGAACAACAAGCTTACATCACGCAATTATTGGCTCAAAAAGGCATTCAGCCGGCAAAGGGCAATGCCAACTCGCCTTCGAACATGCCGCCCGGCCTCGACATCGACTGGGCAGGCATGTGCACCGAACTGATGCAATCGAGCGCCGACCCGAATCGCTGGGCGGCCCAAACGGCCTTGCAACAACACTACGCAGCGCGACATGCCGAAACCGACGCCTGGGCCGAGGCCGAGATCAAAAAACTGCCCATGATTTCCTTCGGCGAATACGGACACGATCACGACCCCGAGAAGGTCAAAGCCATTCGGGAAGAAGCCGCCCGCCGGCACCGGCAACTGGGCGAGGAACAGTGGAAAGAGGCGCTGCCCCTGCTGGCGCAATACCGCCGCGAAGCCCTCGGCCGGATTGCCCCCCTGAACGACGCGCTCAAAAAGGTAGATTACGGCAAGTCGTACGATTTCGGCATACACTACCCTATGGTGTTGAAAACGCAGGAGTTCCTGCTCAAAGAAGCGTATGAATTGAAAGAAAACGAGATACGGCTGATGGAGGAATGCGCTGCGTGGAAGTTTTGGAGGTAAACGAGGCTGTCGTTACGGCGTCTCCCCGACCGGCTGATGCGGCCGCAACCAAAAAACTCCCTATATTTGCACTGCGAACTACTGGCCTTTCCGACTGTTGTCCGGAAAGGCTTTTTTATCCTGAATAAATACCTTTTACCGTTTATGGAAAATTTGGAAAAAATCGAATCGAACCATACCCAGGAAGTACCCGAGCAAACCCCTGCCGGCAACCGCAAAATGAAGAGCTGGACCAAGTTGCGCGGCGAAAACGCCTGGACGATGTTCAAGGTCATGGCTGAATTTGTCGACGGATTCGAAGTACTAAACAATGTCGGGCCCTGTATCTCGATCTTCGGATCGGCGCGCACCAAGCCGGGCAGTTATTATTACGAACTCGCCACCCGCATCGCCGCCAAACTGACGGAAGAAGGCTATGGCATCATCACCGGCGGGGGCCCCGGCATTATGGAAGCCGGCAACAAGGGCGCCTGGATGAAAAGCGGCACTTCGGTGGGCCTCAACATCGACCTTCCGTTCGAGCAGAATCACAACCCGTTCATCGCCCCGGCATTGAATCTCAAACACCGCTATTTCTTCGTCCGGAAGGTCATGTTTGTCAAATATGCCCAGGGCTTTGTGGTCATGCCCGGCGGCTTTGGCACGCTCGACGAGTTGTTCGAAGTGCTCACGCTGGTGCAAACCAAACGCATCACACCCGTTCCGATCGTGCTGGTTGGCAAGGAGTTCTGGGAGGGCCTGCACGACTGGATCGTCGACGTGATGCTCAAACGCCACCACAACATCCACGCGGACGACATGAACCTGCTGCACATCACCGACGACCCCGACGAGGTGGCCCGTGTGATCAACGAGTTTTATGCCAGCGACAAGGAAGCGCTGTCGCCCAACTTTGAATTTTAGACACCAGCCGACATACCCCCCCCGATTTTCATTCTGTACAAAAGAAAAACCCTGCCGAAGCAAGCGCCCGAGCAGGGTTTTTCTTTACCTTGGGCCAAATTTAATTTTAATGTTTAATCCACTCGTCTCATGGAAAAGTTGTACCGCCTTTAATGGCGCTCCTCGGTAAGTTTTTACCATTCCCATTTTATTTACTGGATCCATCAAACCGTCTGCCGTTGCATTTACGGCAACGCGGTTTTTCGTTTTTTCTCCCGCCTGTTGTGTTCTTTGCGGACTGGACAGGAAATCTAATGATCAATTTAATATCTCATGAAAAGAGCGTTTACACTCCTAGCACTCTTAATGTCTTTGGGTATCAGCCCGGTGTTTGGCCAGGAATGGTTTGAACTGAGAAACCCTGATGTGGTACAAGGGGAATTTCTCGGAGAAACCATGCCGCTGCGCGATTACGTGGCCGACCCCAACCGCCCCAGCGAGGTTACCAGAAAGGAAAAACTGGGTTATTCTCCCAAAAAAGACTGGCCCTTGCACGACAAGGTGAACCCCAATGCCTTGCCTGTTGGCATGGACCCTGCTTTGCAGACGGCCTACAGTGCACCGGCCGATTCGGGCAGCGCGCAAAAGATGATGACGCAGCGTTACAGCGGGATCGGCTACACCTTCGTCAACCCCTCCGACGCCAACGCCGACGTAAGCCCTAACCACGTGATCCAGATGGTTAACTACAGCTCGGGCTCGTTGTTTTCGATTTACAACAAAGCCGGCGGTTTGATCACCGGCCCGCACGATTTTGACGCTTTTTTCAGTTTTCCGGAAGGCCTGGGCGACCCGATCGTGATGTACGACCAGTTGGCCGACCGCTGGTTTTTGAGTGAGTTTTCCACTGGAAACAAGTTGCATATCGCGATCAGCACCACTTCCGATCCTTTGGGCACGTACTATAAATACAGCTTTACAGCGCCTCAGTTTCCCGACTATCCGAAGTACTCGGTGTGGCCCAATGCCTATTACATGACGAGCAACGAGTCGGACCCCGCGGTGTATGCATTTGACCGGGCCAAGATGCTGGCGGGCTTGCCGGCGACGTACATCCGGTTTACGATGCCGAGTTTCCCGACGATCGGGTTCCAGGCAGGCACCCCGGTTGCCGTGGAAGGGCCCACTGCGCCGCCGGCCAATTCGCCGGGCCTCATCATGCGCATGGCCGACGACGGCTGGTCGCCGGGCATTCCGTTCGACCGCCTGGAGATTTACGAATTCACACCCGACTTTGTCACTCCGGCCAACTCTACGCTTACGGGGCCGACCAATCTGGCCACTCAGCCTTTCGATACCGAACTCTGTGGTTATCTTGCATTTGCCTGCGTCGATCAGCCGGGGAGCGGCATCAAACTCGACCCTTTGCGCGAGGTGTTGATGTATCAGGTGCAATACCGCAACTTCGGTACGCATGAGTCCATTGTGACCAATCACGTCACCGATGTAAGCGGCAACGACGACACCGGTATCCGCTGGTACGAACTACGGCGCTCCGGCGGCGGCCCCTGGTCGATCTATCAACAGGGAACTTACTCGCCCGACGGCACCAGTCGCTGGATGGGCGCCATCGCCATCAACGGCAACGGCGACATTGGCCTGATGTACAATGTTTCGTCCACCTCGGTCTACCCCGGCATACGTTATACCGGCCGCAAGGCCTGCGATCCGCTTGGGCAAATGACTACACCGGAGACGGTTGTCGTCAATGGCGCGGCAGCGAACGGCAGCAACCGGTACGGCGATTACAACTCCCTGAGTGTCGACCCCAGCAATGAAACGACTTTTTGGGGTACGGCGCAATACAATCCGACCAGCCAGTGGGCTACGGAAATCACGTCGTTCACCTTAACCGGCGATTGCTGCCCTACGATCGGTTCGTTGAGTAGTTCGCCAACCGCCGCGTGCCCTTCCGCCAACGTCACACTGACTGCATCGGGCCTGGCCAATATGTCGACGACCTACGGCATTACCTTCAAATATTTCTCTGCGCCGACTGCCGATCCTTACACCGGCGGCACGGTGATTGCTACGTTGCCCAACAGCAATCTGGGCGGTGGCGGCACCACGGCTACGACAAACACCAGCTTCTCTTCGGCAGGCACTTATTATATCTATGCCGTCTTATGGCCAACGCCATCGGACGTAAACTGCCGTCCGTCTGCTACCCTGACCTTCGAGGTAGTTCCCCCTCCTGTGGTTTCGATTAACGTGACAGAAACCTCGGGAACAACTCCCAACGACGGTATCATTTGCAACGGCGCCAGCGTTCAGTTGAGCGCAAATGCGACCGGTGCTTTTGATCAGCAACAGACCAGCGATCCCAATTGCATAGCAAATTTATTTCAGGCCGATTTAGCGCAATCGTTTAAACCTGCCACGTCGGTTCTTTGCGGAGCAGGTATCAAGTTGCGGAATAATTATGCCAGTACGGCAACGATCCGCTTGTACACTAATTTGCCCAATGCCGGCGGCGTATTGCTGGCAGAAGGCACGGCTTCGGCTCCCGGCGCCGGCTGGCTCGATGTCGCCTGGCCCTCTGTAACCGTTACCCCCGGCGCCACTTATTACCTGGTTTTCAGCGGCTCTCCTAACCTTCAATGTATCAGCGGAAACACCAGCAATCCTTATCCCGACGGACAAGTATATGCCAACGGCGGTTTTCAATCTTTCTCCAATTTCGATTATACATTCCGCACTTATTCCTGCCCTCCGTCTCCCGGCTATTTGTGGAGCACGACGGAGACGACTCCTGCGATTACAGTGTCTCCTGGTTCCAATACAACTTATACCGTTACGGTAACCAATCAGGGCTGCTCGAGTTCGGCCTCGCGGTCAATTGTCGTCAATCCCATACCCAACGCGGTTGCCACACCGGCTTCCCAGACGATCTGTTCGGGTAATGCCATCACGACCATTGTCCTTTCGGGCAACGTCTCGGGTACAACTTACAACTGGACACGCGACAACACCGGCTCGGTGACCGGCATCGCTGCTACCG